>CAXMPB010000153.1:0-5157 GCA_964195035.1 Cellvibrionaceae bacterium
GTTGCCGAGTCGACAACATCTAAGCCTATCTTACTATTTGTGTTGCTATAGGTTTCAGTATCTGTATTTCTAGACGTTGCTGTATGCCTAGATGTAGCCCTATGGCCTGTTGTTTGTCTGTTTTGTGATGGTTGACGGTCAGCCCATTCAGTCAACGTTAAATTTTCTTGTTCTTGCATTGCCAGCATTCGACGACGAGCATTTTCTAGCTCTACGGCCAACTCGTCTTGAGTTTTGCCTGAAGCTAGTCCAACGTTTGGCTTATTATTGCGAGTGCTTGGTGAATATTCATTTGCTAACATGGGCTTAGCTGTAAGTTGAGATTTATTTTGTAAGTCTTGAAGCTGCGAATGATTTGCGGTTGATTCATTTTTTGATAATGAACTAGCCTCGGGCATTTTTATCTCTTCGAGTGTGGCCACTATTTCAACACCCTTTGCTGTGCGCTGTGTCGACAAAATCATGGCATCCTCACCAAATTCATCGCGTACTAAATCTAGAGCACGGCTCATATCTGCTGCAATAAAACGTTTAGTTTGCATAATGCTTACCTTGTATTCGCTCTTTAAAAGAATCGTCTTTACTGACGCTATTCATATTCATCATCTTCACTTATTTATTGCACATAATTATCGATATTCATATGTTCACTACTTCGGACTATAGGTTATTGCGCCTCAGCACTAATCGATGCATCAATTGTTAAGCGCTTGTTTTCTGGCACTTCCGTAAATGCGAGCACATGCATATCTGGTATAAACATTCTGACAAATTTAGCTAACATCGGTCTTAATTGCGCTGCAACCAGCAGCACCAAAGCTTTACCGACGATTTCTTGCTTCTTAGCAGCATCCATAATTGACTGCTGTAGTCTATCGGCGAGCATTGGCTCAATGAATGCACCCTCATCAACGCCAGATTTTTGTGCCTGTGCAACTGAACTCAGCAATAACTGTTCCAATCCTGGTTCTAGTGTCATTACGGGTAGCTCATCCTCATTGCCAATGATGCCTTGAACTATTTGACGCGCGAGCGCTTTACGTGCAACCGCAGTTAAGGCTTCGGTATCTTGACTTGGTCCAAAGCCTGTTAATGCCTCTGCTATCGATCTAAAGTCTCGGATCGATACTTGTTCGCGTAATAATTTTTGTAACACTTTACGCAAGATGTTAAGCGTCACTGTACTCGGCACAAGCTCTTCAACAAGCTTTGGAGAATTTTTAGCAAGGTTATCAAGTAGCTGTTGAATATCTTCATGACCAAGCATTTCATCACTGTGCTTTTGCATAATTTGATTCAGGTGGGTGGCAATCACCGTTCCCGCATCAACAACGGTATAACCTAAGGTTTGCGCTTTATCTTTTATCGATTTATCAACCCAAATGGCCTCTAAGCCAAAAGCAGGATCCGTTGTTTTCACACCTTTCAAATCGCCAAAAACTTGACCTGGATTAATCGCTAGTTCTTTATCGGTAAAGACTTCTGATTCGCCTAAGGTGACACCCATTAATGTCAGTCGATATTGATTAGGCAATAGATCAAGATTATCTCTGATGTGCACAGAGGGAATTAAAAAACCAAGATCTTGCGATAATTTTTTACGCACACCTTTAATGCGATTTAATAACTCACCACCTTGGCTTTTATCGACTAATGGAATCAATCGATACCCCACTTCCAAACCAATAATGTCGACAGGCATAACATCATCCCAGCTGACATCAATGTTTTCTGTGTTGCCTTCTATTAGATCATTTTGTTTTAGCCTTGGTGATGACGGCAGTGCATGAGTATCTGCGGCAGCACTCATTCTTGCTGTGCGATCGCCCCCTGACACTTCTTCAATACTGGGTTCGCTATTTTTTCTATGAATTAAATAAGCCATGCCACCACATGCAGCTGCCAGCCCTAAGAAGGCAACATGGGGCATGCCTGGAACAATACCCATAACGAACAAAATACAGGCTGAAACAGTCAATGCCTTTGGCGAGTCAAATAGTTGCGTCATAATCTGTGTGCGCATATCTTCGTTACTATTATTGACACGCGTTACCATGATGGCTGCAGACACAGATAATAATAGAGATGGAATTTGCGCAACGAGTCCGTCACCTATTGTTAATAGTATGTATTTTTCAATCGCATCGGAAAACTCTAAGTCATGCTGAGCCATACCAATAGCAAGGCCACCAATAATATTAATCACTAAAATTAAGATGCCCGCTATGGCATCGCCTCGTACAAATTTACTCGCACCATCCATCGCACCATAAAAATCTGCTTCACCGGCCACGTCTTTACGTCGAGTCTTAGCTTCTTCTTGGTCAATAAGGCCAGAGTTCAAATCGGCATCGATAGCCATCTGTTTACCCGGCATTGCATCGAGCGTAAAACGTGCGCTCACCTCAGATATGCGGCCGGCACCTTTAGTGACAACGACAAAGTTAATGATAAGTAAGATTAGAAATATGACGATACCAACCGCATAGTTACCCCCAATAACAACCTCACCAAACGCCTGAATCACCTTACCTGCAGCATCTCCACCATTATGGCCTTCTAATAAAACGACACGTGTGGAGGCCACGTTAAGGGCTAAACGCAGTAATGTTGCTAGTAAAAGAATGGTTGGAAATACGGCAAAATCTAGAGGGCGTAAGCTATAGATACCGACGAGTAAAACGACAATCGATAGCGCAATATTAAAAGAGAAGAACACATCGAGTAAGAATGCCGGCACCGGCAAAATCATCATGCCCAGCAACATCATTAACATCAAAGGAATGCCGATATTGCCCGCACTCACCGCCTTTAAAGAGGACAAGACACTCCTAGGCTCGGGGACTTTAAACTGACTGAATGTTGGCAATTCCATGCAATGTCGCTTTTTTGACGGTTTGGATACTAATGTAGTAACTTTCTAGTACCAACGCAAAAAAGATGCCATCGAATCGAAAATAGACAATAAATTTTCATCGATTAAATATTGAACCCATATTTGGCTATATTTTTGATATGAAAAAGATTTTTTTGACTGATAAATACGCAAAATGAGTATTTATTACTTGCATTTAACCTATCAAGAAGATCAAAATCAGCTTTTTTATACTCGTTAAATTTTGGCTCTAAATATTTGCAACAAACCCACAAATACGGCCATCACAGCACCGATGAATTTTTAACAACTCATCGTTACGAATAACCGGTTTTATGTACTTTAGCCAAATACATAAGCCCTAAGATACTCTGGCAGTGACTTTATTAGACGGTGAGAGAATATAAAAAATGTGGCAATTATGACTTTTTTATTTTACAACTAACGTTAAACCAACAGGGGATGAAATCCCCATTAATTACAAAGGACATTGATGTGCTCGCGACCTTTAGACCTCTTATCCCTTTATTTTTTAGCTGCTTTATATTATTTGTTGGCAATGGCTTAACGAATACTTTTTATCCTTTACGAATGCAGGCAAATGGTTTAGATACCGATAAGATTGGTTTAATTATATCGATTTATTTTATTGGCATGTTGCTAGGAGCAATGTACAGCAAAAATTTAATTAAAAAAGTCGGTCATATTCGAATGTTTAGTGGCTCAGTGTCAGTTATTGCTGCAAGCGTTTTGATTTGCGCTCTCAATAACGACATTATCATTTGGTCATCTGCACGACTAATTGCGGGCTTCTGCGCCGCCTGTACTTATTCTGCGATGGAGAGTTGGCTTAGTGAAAGCGCCTCACAAGAAACACGCGGGCGAGTACTTGCCGCATACAATGCCACCGTTATCGTTGGTTTATTTAGCGGACAGTTTTTTATTGGAGCTTTTGACGTCATCAGCAGTGATCTATTTATAATTGGTGGTATTATTTATTCCTCTGCTCTAATTCCTATTGCGCTCAGTAAAATTACCGCTCCTGAGGTTTATGATGTCACTCCGATGTCATTGTTTAAACTTTACAAATTATCACCCTTGGGTGTTGTTAGTTGCTTTACGGCTGGCGCCACATATTTTACGGTAATAAGTCTACTGCCCGTTCTGGGCAAGCATTATGGTTTTGAAAATTTCACTCTTTCACTTTATGTCGGTATTGCTATTCTTGGAGGATTTTTTTTACAGTATCCCATCGGTTATTTATCCGATCGTTTTGATCGACGCACCATACTCTTAGGTATTTTAATTGTTTCTGCTGTTGCCAATATTGTTGCTAGCTTGCTGGATCCATCAACTGGACTCTGGCCCATTTTTTTAGCAACAACAATTATCAGCGGAATTATCTCTTGCATTTACCCTATTAGTATCTCTCAGACCTTCGACCAACTAAAGCAAAGTGAAATGATCTCTGCCATGGGAAGTATGATCATGGCTTATGCAATTGGTGGTGTTATAGGCCCTTACCTTACGTCAATTTTTATGACTAGCTTTGGTGATAATGCTTTATTTTATTGTTTAGCCTTGGCTCAACTTCTACTGGCTGGCTTTGTTATCTACCGCATGCAGATAAGTGACGCACTGCCTGTTGAAGATCAAGAAAGTTTTGTGATGCAAGCAGCGGCCATGGCAGCGCCAGTAGATCTTGATCCACGGACTGAATATATTGATAACTCAGCGCCCTCTATCGAGGTTGAAACTGTTAGTAATTTTGCAGAAACTGATCCTAAGGATGCTATTACCTTAGTCCGCTCAATTGCTATCGCAAACCCGCAACTCGCCGAAGAAGTTGTGGCCGCCGTGGTTAATGTTGAAGGTATTAATGTGCTTCGCTTATATCAAGTAATGAGTGAGGCAATACCCCATAAAATAATAGATGTCACGCGAGCTATTGTTGTTGAAAAGCCTGAACTTGCCGAAGTGTTAATTAAAAAATTAATTGGTTGGTATCCAGAACAAGTTGTACCTGTTGCGATTGAAATAGGTCGTGTGCTGCCAGAATTGCGCTTAGAAATGGCTAAAATTGCTGTTGAAACTGCGCCTGAATCAGCCACTCAGATTCGTGAATATTATCTGCAATTATTAAATGAAGAACAAGAAGCAATGCGTCCAGCGGATAGAGAGGAGCTTGATGAGCGAGATATGGAAAACCTTGTATTAGAACTTGTAAATATATGCTCAACTAACGATGCCAAAAACAGTGCATAAGATTCTTATCTTTAGTG
>CAXMPB010000154.1:0-3634 GCA_964195035.1 Cellvibrionaceae bacterium
ATTTCAAAAATTTAATATTTCAAAATGATATTTTTAACACCGAATGCTTCTTTTAATTGCAGAATAACTTCATCAACAGCTTGAATACGATACGCCTCCGGTAACCGCAGCACTACTTTTGAATCTACGCGTTGGTAATGAATTAATAAATCACAGCCTTTAGCACTATTGATGTTATTAACCGCATTGTTAGCGTTCATATCATGACCGCTCATTCCGTGATCATTAACAGCTGTATTTATTTGCACACGATAAGGCTCAATAATACGTAATAATTTTTTCTCGTAATCTGTACCCAGTGATTGGCTCAACCAATAAAGACTAATCGCACGCAATTGTTGCTGGCGCGCATCGGTAAGTGAGATCACGCTATCGGCACGCATTTTTATACCACCGCTGTAATCATCTTGGCTGACTTGCCCCTCAACAATTAATAGCGCGTCTTTAATTAATTTATCTTTATATTGTGTGTAAGTATCGGCAAAAACAGCAATCTCTATTCGGCCCGAGCGATCATCTAAGGTAATAAAACCCATGGTGTCTCCGCGCTTAGTTTTCATCACACGCATAGCAACGACTAGCCCCGCTATTTTGCGTGTTTTTTTATCGGGTGTTAAATCTGCAATTCTTGCAGAGACTAAATACTTTATTTCTTGATCATATTCTTCGATTGGATGACCCGTTAAATATAAGCCTAGCGTATCACTCTCGCCGTTAAGGCGCTCTTTAATACTCCATCGGCGAATAGAATTAAAATCGTTATACACATTGTAATCAGCATCATCTTTACTACCAGAGCCTGGCAACACATCACCAAACAAATCACCCATACCGGCATTTTTATTTTGCTGGTTTTGCTCGGCAGTTTTAACGGCTTCAACTAACGCCGCTAAGAGAATTGACCGCGTATGATCGAGATCTAATACAGCCGCTTTTTTAGGTCTATTGGCAGGCACGGGTTCATCAGGTAAAAATAGTTGCGGACCAATGCGATCAAAAGAACCACTACGAACCAAAGCATCGAGGGCACGTTTATTAAGCTTGCGCGCATCTACGCGGGCACAAAAATCAAAAAGGTCTGTAAACGGGCCACTTTTACGCGCCTCGAGAATACTCCCAACAGGGCCTTCACCTAAGCCTTTGATCGCACCCAAACCATAAATGATATTTTTATCTTTATCGACAGTAAATTGAAACTCGCCATTGTTGACATCGGGCGGTAATAAATTGAGTTTCATCGAACGGCACTCTTCGACAAAGGTGACGACCTTGTCGGTTTTATCCATATCCGATGACATGGTTGCCGCCATAAATTCAGCGGGATAATGAGTTTTTAACCACGCTGTTTGAAACGACACAACGGCATAAGCCGCCGAGTGAGATTTGTTAAAACCATAGCCTGCAAACTTTTCTACCAAGTCAAAAATTTTAATCGCAAGCGTTGGGTCTACGCCTTGCTCTTTTGCACCACTTTCAAAAAATTCTCGCTGCTTAGCCATCTCCTCTGCATTTTTCTTACCCATTGCACGACGCAATAAATCTGCGCCACCCAGGGAGTATCCTGCAAGTTCCTGCGCAATCTGCATCACTTGTTCTTGATAGACAATGACACCATAAGTAGGCTCTAAAATAGGCTTTAGCTTTTCGTGCTGATACTTTGCATCGGGATAGGCAACTTGTGCGCGACCATGCTTGCGGTTGATAAAATCATCAACCATACCCGACTGCAAAGGCCCCGGACGAAACAGTGCCACTAATGCCGTCATGTCTTCAATATCATCGGGCTGCAGACGCTTGATAAGATCTTTCATGCCACGAGATTCTAGCTGAAACACCGCTGTGGTCTCGGCCGTTTTAAGCATCTTATAGGTAGCTGCGTCACCCAAATCGATCTGGGCAATATCAATAGGCGCGTCACCCTTTGCGGCACCTGTACGATTAATCATCTTCACTGCCCAATCGATGATTGTCAGTGTACGTAGACCTAAGAAATCGAACTTAACCAAACCTGCCGATTCGACATCATTTTTATCATATTGTGTAACCAGACCTTTACCTGTTTCATCACAAAACAAGGGCGAGAAGTCAGTCAGCTTAGTGGGCGCAATCACCACACCACCGGCATGTTTACCCACATTGCGCGTTATGCCTTCGAGCAACAAAGACATATCCCAAATTTCTTGGCCGTCGCCATCGTTAGCCAAGAACTCGCGCAAGCCCTCTTCTTGATCAAAGGCTTTTTGTAAGGTAATGCCGACATCCATCGGAATCATTTTAGAGAGTTTATCGGCAAGGCCATAAGACTTACCCTGCACTCGTGCCACATCGCGCACAACCGCTTTTGCCGCCATCGTACCAAAGGTAATAATTTGCGAAACTGCATCACGGCCGTATGTCTCAGCGACATAATTAATCACTTTATCGCGATTATCCATACAAAAATCGATATCAAAGTCGGGCATCGATACCCGCTCTGGATTCAAAAAACGCTCGAATAACAGATCGTACTCGAGAGGATCGAGATCAGTAATATCTTGAGAATAGGCCACTAACGAGCCCGCACCAGAGCCACGTCCGGGGCCCACGGGAATATCTTGGTCTTTGGCCCATTGGATAAAATCCATCACAATCAAAAAGTAGCCGGGAAACCCCATCTGCATGATGATATCGAGCTCGTAACGCAGCCGATCTTCATAGGCTTTTAATAGGCTTTCATAAGCTTCCGAGCCTTTTTCTAATTGTTTGTTAGGAAAGATAACTGACAGACGTTTATATAAACCCTCGTAGGACACTTTTTGAAAGAACACATTGGTTTGCACCATACCTTTATATTCATCGGTAGCGGTTCTGTCATTATCGTCCTCCCATTGTCCTGCCATTGCCGCTTTCGCATAGTTTTCTAGGCTCTCATAGGAGATATGCTCGGCGAAGAACGGATCTTGTGTAATGTTTTCTGGAATGGGGAAATCGGGCAAATAATATTTACCTAACTCGATATCGACATTACAGCGTTTAGCGATCTCAACGGTGTTTGCCAAGGCCTCGGGGATATCGCTAAATAGCTCTGCCATCTCAGAAGGATTTCTTAGATATTGTTGCTCGGAGTAACGACGCTCTCGACGTGGATCATCGAGAGTTCTGCCCTCGCCAATACAAACACGAGCCTCATGCGCCTCAAACTCATCCGCTTTTAAAAAACAAACTTCGTTAGTTGCAACAACGGGTATTTTTTGTGCCTCGGCCAGCTCAACCGCTGCATGTAGATAGCGTTCTTCGTTTTGTCTTCCGGTGCGATGTAGCTCGATATAAAAGCGATTAGGAAAATCCTGTTGCCATTCAATGAGTAAAGCACGCGCCTCGCTCTCGCGACCACCTATTAATGCTTGGCCAATATCACCTTGGCGACCACCGGATAACACAATCAAACCCTCGCTATGCTCGCGAATCCAGTCTCGTCGTACAAAGGGTACACCGTGATACTGCCCTTCTTGAAAGCCTCGTGAAATTAGGCGAATAATATTTAAATAACCCGCGTGGTTCATGGCAAGCAAGCAAATAGTTGATTGTTTAGCATCCTCTAGCTCCTCGCGAATCCATAAATCAACCCCAATAATTGGCTTAACACCACTTGACT
>CAXMPB010000155.1:0-4183 GCA_964195035.1 Cellvibrionaceae bacterium
TTTTTTACAGAGTGAATTACCTCACGCCCAAGCATTATTACATTGCCTATGGTAATGTCTTTTCTGTTTTTCTTAACGATAGTGGCGTCATCTCTCACGTAAAATGTATTTTCTTCAGCGCCGATATAAATACCAATGACAGCCCACAGATTATGATTGTGTGCATGTAGCTCCATGCCTGGTGCCCATACAAAATTAATGATCGATAAATTATTTGCCGCATATAAGATTTCGAAACCCGCCGATGTAGGCTTACCTAACTCAGTCATAACGCTATCAGGATTTTTTAAAGCGTCCTCGAGTAAAGCTTTGATCCGCTTATGGCCGTCGTCTTGTTTTGCTAGTTCTTTACATTGCTCAATGAAAATTTCTTTATTAAACATTTATTAGCTCTTTTGTGGCCGTTATAAAGTTAAGTGGAGTTGCTTGAAGATGAAATTGCTTAACGCTCATGTTGATATCGTTGAGAATGTTAGTTATAAAATTATTTAGCTGTTCGCCCACTCCTAAAGCCTCTTGTGGCTGCAAATAACTTAGCGGCTGTGTCTAATTCATCTTGATTGCCATCAAAATTTGTGAAGTAGGCATCAATAACATCAAAACAACTATCGATGTCCTGTGGATGAGGCGACAACCACAATTTAAATCGGTCTGATGGTGAGATTTTTTCTTCTACCGTGTCGCAATAATGTAATACCCCATTGATGATTTCTGTTCTCATATTATCCGACATGTATTCTGGCATTAAGTGCCGACGATTTGAGGTGATATACAACAATATATTGTTTGGCGGTAATTCAATTGAGCCATCGATAATTGTTTTTAGTGCAATATAGCTATTTTAGTGCTCTTCAAGCGAGGCGTCATCCCAGTGGATAATAAATTTGTGCGAAAGCTTGCGTACCTCGACAATAATTTCTGGCAAGTCTTGTAGGCCATTTTTCTGTATTGTTATTAAACGTAAATTTTTTGGCCTAAATACGTTCAGCGTAGCTTTGATGACGGAAGACTTTCCGGCACCGGGAGCTCCCCAAAGTAGTGCATTATTTGCAGGCCTGACGTTAAGAAAGCGTTCGGAGTTACGTAATAGCTGATTTTTTTTGATCACCGATACGGACTAAAAAATCAAGGCCAATAGGATCTAATACTGTTGCCGGGCGTAAATGCTTTTTGTCTTGTCTCCATATTGCCGCATGCGTTGAATGCCAATCAATATACATGATGTAACCTGTATAACTATCTAATTAATAGCAAGAGTTAGGTGTGTCGTCTGGGTTAATTTCTCCCGCCACTTCCTCGGGGTCGACATCTGCTACAAAAAGAGCTTCTCGGACTGTCTCGATATGCTCAAGTACTCTTTTATAATTATCGCCGTAGTCGTATTGATTCACCTCTATTGCCTTTGGCATATAAGTGAATGCAATTTTAAGTGCCATCAGTACGTCTTCATTCATTTTTTCGTGCATATTTCATCTCCAGTTATTGTTTAGGCAGCAAGGGTTAATCAGCGGTGTTTTTGTGACTGAGCACTTCAGCGCGTTCAATTTCAAGCATCCGGTCACGGATACTCTGTATATGCTCGATAGCAGTTTGTTTGGCGCGTTCAGGTTCGCGACTCATAATGGCATTGTAAATATTAAGGTGATGACTATCTATTTGTTTTTTTTGTCGGTCGAGATAATAAAGGCTGTTAATGGAATCGACGACGCTATTAAGCATTAACTGCATCAAACTTTGTAGTGTATGGATTAACACAGGGTTGTGCGAGGCTTCATAAATAGCGCGATGAAAGGCGTGATCTAGTCGGGCTGTATCTAATAGATCTTTTTTGTTTTCTGGTGATTGATTCATCGCCTGATAGGCTTTGGTTATTTTGTATAAATCTTTTGTGGTGCCGCGCTCGGCGGCTAATGAAGAGGCCTCGCCTTCGAGTAACTCACGAACCTCCAGTAAATCGTAAAGGAGTCGAGGGTGATTTGCGTAAAGCCGTGTGAGTGGATTTTTATTATGAGCATCATCAAGCATTCCGATGACGAAAGAGCCTTTGCCCTGTTGTGTGCTTATTGCCCCGCGCCCACGTAATTCTTTTAACGCTTCTCTAATTAGAGGCCTTGAGGCGTTAAGACGCTGACACAGCTGTCGCTCAGATGGCATTTTATCTCCAGGTTGGAGTGTGCCGTCGAGTATTAGCTCTTCGAGATGACGCGATATCACAGTAGAGCGAGTATAAGTGGTTGTATCCGTGTCCATATATGCGCCTTTTGAAATCCAATCGCACTGGTAAGACCAGTTATTGTAGTGTACTTAATTAGGGCTGTCAGCCTTTAAAATCGGCAGATACACAGTTTTTTTTACAATATATTGGTATGACCATTTACTGATAAGGTAGACATTTGGAGGCCTAAGCATTAATCTGAGTCATTAAATACTTATGTACTTAAACTCTAATGTGGTTTGCACGCTACAGGTAACTGAAGCTTTAGTTTGCTATTACTTTTGCGGTTGATAGGGTCTATTAACCTTAATGCACAGAAATTATTCCTGTGATTATGTAGTCTTATTTATATAATTGTAACCGGTGACCTTTTACATACTTAGCGCGGCGCTAAGTCATAATAATAAGCAAAGCTGTCACCATTTAATGCCAAGGTATTTTAGACGTCTATTTTTACGACTATTTTTACCGTCAAATAATCCTGATTAATAATATCAGTAATGAAAAAGGAAAGAGATTTCATGTTATCCGTTAAACGTTTAAGCCTTGAAGAAGCAAAAATACTCATCGAAGGGGCAAAGCAAAAGTCTGAAGAAATTGGTATCCCAATGTGTATTGCAGTGGTTGATGACTCGGGCAATCTTATTGCGTTTCATCGTATGGATGGTGCCAAGGCGCATAGTATTCTTATTGCGCAAGATAAAGCATACACAGCAGGTGCTGCCCGTAAAGCAACGCATGATTATAATGCGGTCAATGTTCCTGGCAACCTTGCATTCGGCATCCATACCGAGGCCGGAGGTCGTATTAGTAGCGTAGGCGGTGGGTTACCTGTTGTGGTCGATGGTGAGTTTGTTGGTGGTATAGGTTTGAGTTCTGGTTCTCCACAGCAAGATATGGATTGTGCTCAAGCAGGTATCGATTTTTTTAATCAGTAATGAACGATAAATATTGCTTAACGTTATTTCGATCTCTTTAAGTCAATAATTGTTTTGCATTGTTATGACGTTTATTAATTAAAAGTGAGCGAAATGAAACAGTTAAATATAGAAGCATTGGCAAATAATTTTAGACAATTTATTGATCCCGAGTATGTGATCATAGATGCGGAAACCCAAAGGGTCTACGAATGCGATGGTCTTGCAGCCTATACTGAAATGCCAAAACTGGTGGTTTTACCCGATAGCGTAGAGCAAGTTCAGCGTGTTTTAAAAACATGCCATGAACAGGGTATTCCCGTTGTTGCACGCGGTGCAGGCACTAGCTTGTCGGCAGGTGCAACACCTCACAAAGATGGTGTCGTTCTCTCCTTAGCAAAATTCAAAAACATTATAAAGATTAACGCGCTGGCGCGAACCGCGACACTGCAGCCTGGTGTGCGTAATCTTGCGATTAGTGAAGCGGCAAGCGAAGACGGTTTGTATTACGCGCCAGACCCCTCTTCACAGATTGCCTGTTCTATTGGTGGTAACGTTGCCGAAAACGCCGGTGGTGTGCACTGTCTTAAGTATGGGCTAACAGTCCATAATGTTTTGAAAATTCAAATGGTTACTGTCGAAGGCGAACTCGTCACGATTGGTAGTGACGGTCTCGATAGTTTTGGGGCCGATATGCTGGCCCTACTTAATGGCTCCGAGGGAATGCTCGGTGTCATTACCGAGGTTACTGTGAAGTTATTACCACTTCCAGAAAAAGCGCAAGTTATATTGGCAGGCTTTGACTCTGTAAAAACGGCAGGTGATTCAGTCGGTGAAATTATTTCTGAGGGTATTATTCCCGGTGGCTTAGAGATGATGGACAGCTATGCAATCCAAGCCGCAGAGGCTTTCGCTAACGCAGGTTACCCTGTTGATGCCAAGGCACTTTTATTATGCGAAGTAGATGGCACACTTGAAGAAGTGCAAGAGCATATCGATCAAGTAGCTGGACTCTTTGAAAAGTTGGGCGCGACTAGCGTGCGTATTTCTC
>CAXMPB010000156.1:0-4325 GCA_964195035.1 Cellvibrionaceae bacterium
GATCAATGTGGTCACAGGCTTAATCGATTACAGTGCACTAACAAATTCTTTGATGCGATAAGCGGCTTGCTCGCACTCTTCAATAGAGGCAACTAAAGCCATGCGCACATGGTGCTTGCCTGGATTAATACCGTTAACTTCCCGGCTTAAGTAGCTGCCGGGTAATACAGTTATGTGCTGCTGCTCGAATAATTGTCTACAAAAAACCTCATCGTCTATCGGTGTTTTTGCCCAAAAATTAAAGCCAGCTTGAGGTTTTATAAGTGGCCATGTGTCTTTTAAAATACGTTCAACTAATGCAAACTTTTCTTGATAAAGTTGTCTGTTGTTAACAACATGCTCTTCATCTTGCCATGCGCTAATACTGGCTAGCTGAGCTGGCATTGGCATGGCACAACCATGATAAGTTCGGTAGCTCAAAAAGCATTTTATAATATTTGCGTCACCGGCAACAAAACCTGAGCGCAGTCCTGGTAGGTTAGAGCGTTTCGATAAACTATGAAAAGCCATACAGCGAGAATAGTCATCTCGCCCAAGCTCCGCACAAGCTTCTAATATACCCGATGGTCTATGATCATCACTCATATAAATTTCGGAATAACACTCATCACTTGCGATAACAAAATTATGTTTATCGGCAAGCATAATTAATTTTTTATAATCTTCGCTAGAAATGATCGCGCCGGTTGGGTTATTAGGCGAGCAAAGATAAATGAGTTGGCAGCGGCTCCACTGCTGCTCAGTAATTGCATCTAAATCAAGTTGATAGTCATTTTCTTGTAAGCAATTCAAGTAAAGTGGTTCTGCACCCGCGAGGAGCGCCGCACCCTCGTAAATTTGATAAAACGGGTTTGGCATTAAAGCTAATGGGTTTTTATTGCGATCAATAATAGTTTGAGCAAAGGCGAAGAGTGCTTCGCGTGTTCCATTTACCGGCAATATATGATGCTCTGCGGTGAGCGTGCCTGCGGTTAATGAAAAGCGTGTTGTGGCCCAATCACTAATAGCTTGACGCAATTCGATAACCCCTTTGGTTGCAGGGTATTGACGAAATTTTTGTATCTCATCTCTAAAAGTTTGTAAGGCAAAAGCGGGTGGTTCGTGTTTAGGCTCGCCAATAGACCACGCAATATGAGGCAGCGTTTTATCGGGCTTAGTGCCTGCCATTAAGGTGCGTAGTTTTTCAAAGGGATACGGTTGTAGCTTGTCTAGATCAGGATTCATCGTCGCATATTTTTTAGTTGAGTCGTTGTATGTAAATCATAGTTATTCAATGATTGCTTTAAGTAACAGTCTCTGCATTTAATTGTTTTTGAATGGTTGCCTGCAACTCTTCGCAAAGGTTGGGGTCGCTGATACGGTTGCCTTCAAGATCGGTAATAAAAAATACATCTTCTACACGCTCGCCAAGTGTTGTAATCTTGGCAGTGACTAACTCGATATTAGCCTCGGCAAAAATACGGGCAAGCAGAGCTAAAAGTCCAGGCCTGTCAGGGCTAAATACTTCAAGTATTGTATGCTCGTGAGAAAGATCGTTACTAATGCTTGTGCGCGTGGGCGCGTTAAAATATTTTAATTGTCTTGGAATTCTACGCTTAATGATATCGCTATAATCATTAATGAGTTTGAGTTCTTTGGTGATAGATGAGATGATTTTTTTGATTGTCTTGGGTTTATGATCAATCGGATAATTGTTTTCATCGAGCACGTAGAACGTATCCATCGCAAAGCCAGATACAGTGCCATAAATACGTGCATCTTGAATGTTCAATTGCAATTGATCAAGAGCACTGGTGGCTGCAGCAAAAATATTGTGGTTTAAAGGCGATCGGATAAAAATTTGCGTGAGTTTGTGATTGCCCTTTAAGGTCTTGTCGTCAATTAGCACCAGCGGTTTTTCAGGGTTCTTTTGTGTTAGTATCGCTTTTGTATGCCAGACAATATCTTCTGCATTCTCTCGCAAAAAATAATCATCCCCAGAAGTCTGCCATAGCTCCCATACAGCTTGTTCATCGAGATTTGTAGTTTGTTGAATGGTCTCCATTGCTTTTGTTTGGGTTTCGCTAATACAGTATTCTCTATCGATCGGATTTTCTAAGCCTCGATTTAATGCGCGTTTTGTCTCGCTGTAAAGCAGGTGTAATAAACTTTCTCGCCAATTGTTCCAAATGTCTGGATTGGTCGCATTCATATCGGCAACCGTTAAAATATAAAGCAGATCAAGATGGCTTTGATCACCAACCATTTCAGCAAATTCATGAATGACTTCTGGATCCGATAAATCTTTCTTTTGAGAGGTTGAGGACATTGTTAAATGCTTCTCGACCAGCCAGCTGATCAAATGTGTTTGTCGCTTTGATAAGCCGTGGCGCTCGCAAAAGTGTATAGCTTCTTCTGCTCCCAAAATCGAATGATCGCCGCCGCGTCCCTTGGCAATATCGTGATATAAGCCAGTAATATAGAGTAGGTGAGGTTCCGCTATGGTGTGCATTAACCTCGAAATCACTGGAAACGTCTCTTTTGATGAGGGGTACAAAAAACGGCGCAGAAATTCAATGAGATTTAGGGTGTGATCATCAACAGTATAAATATGAAAGAGATCGTGTTGCATCTGACCGATAATCAAATCGAATTCGGGTAAGTAGCGACCTAATATGCCATAGCGCTTCATCCGCCTCAACTGAGTGACGAGTTTGTATGGTGACTTTAGGAGCTCTAAAAACAATTCTTTGTTTTGAATATTTTCGCGATAAGCATCATTAATTAAATGTCGGCTTTCCCGAATAAGACGAATAGTTGATGCTCGAATACCGCTAATGTTCTCGTTGTATCCAACGAGTACAAATATTTCTAATAGTGCAGAGGGTGTTTCTTCGAATATTTTATTGTGAACAACCTCAATAAAGTTGCCTCTTAACTGAAAACGTTCGTTAATAGGGGTGACAGAGTTTGATGTTCCCTTGCTAATAATGGCTTCATCTAAAAGCTGTAATAAGACATCATTTAGTTCTCGAAGTGATAAAACAACACGATAATAATGCTGCATAAACTGTTCTATGGCGAGTTTATTGTCTTTATCTTCATAACCAAATAATTCGGCAAGCTCTCTCTGATATTCAAATAACAATCTCTCTTCTGCGCGATTCGCCACCATGTGTAAGCCATAGCGAATTTTCCATAAATATTCTTCACCGGTAATAAGTGCTGCATATTCTGCATCGGTAAAAAAGCCTTTGCCTTCTAATGCGGCGAGAGTCGGGACCTTAAAAAAATGTTTGGCAACCCACTGAATAGTTTGAATGTCGCGTAGACCGCCGGGTGCGTTTTTAACATTGGGCTCTAGGTTATATTCAGTATCATTGTATTTTTCGTGGCGTTGTTGTTGTTCATTAAATTTGGCAAGAAAGAATGATTTGTTTGACCATATTTTACCGGGCTGGGTTTTGTCTTCTAACAAGCTAAATAAGTATTCTGATCCTTGCAGTAATCTTGATTCGAGCACACTGGTTGCAACCGTAATATCATCGCGGACCATCTCGATACATTGTTTAACGGTACGAACACTGTGCCCAATGTTAAGTCCTATATCCCAAAGTAGTGTTAAGAATTCTTGGCTGCTTTCGTAATCTTTAGTGTCGGGATCATCGCTCAGTAATAATAATAAGTCGATGTCAGATTTGGGGTGAAGTTCGCCGCGGCCATAACCACCAATCGCGATCAAGCTAATGTTATCGCTCCACGAATACTGATGCCATGCGTAGTAGAGCATGCAATCAATGATATGTGCTTTTTCGTAGATAAGACCACGCGCTGACTCGCCCTCTTTGAAGCGCGTATGATATTGTGCATCTAGCGCTTCAAGTGCATCTTTAAATATCCCAATAACGTTCTCGCTAGTGGTTATGTCAGCATGAAATTGAATTTGATTGAAGCAGATCGGTACAGGTGATTCTTCTATTAATGCTAGCGTCTTAGTTGCGGATTTAGGCAAAGCTCTCTTCTCCGCGTGCAGTTAATACTTCTACACCAGTTTTAGTGACCAGTAAGGTGTGCTCCCACTGTGCAGATAGGCGCCCATCTTTAGTTTCAACTGTCCAGCCGTCGCCTTTTAGTTTTGTCTGAGGTTTGCCGGCATTGATCATTGGCTCAATAGTGAAGCACATGCCTTCTTGAAGTGCCATTCCAGTATTAGGGTTGCCGTAATGAAGAACTTGAGGGTCTTCATGAAAAGTGTGGCCAATGCCATGGCCACAATATTCGCGCACAACTGAGTAATAACTTGCCTCTGCATGTTGTTGTATGACGTGGCCTATATCACCTAGACG
>CAXMPB010000157.1:0-7718 GCA_964195035.1 Cellvibrionaceae bacterium
CTTATTGATACAACAAGACACCTCAGAAGAACAAGCAAGATTACGATCTAATCAAGCGGCTGCGGCTTTAGCAAAAAACAATCTTGAGCGCATCACTAAGCTTTATAATAAAAAAGTAGCCTCTAGATCTGAATTAGATAATTCGAAAGGTATTTATGATTCGGCCGTTGCTGATGTCGATAACACAAAAGCGGCTATCGAGAAAAAAAGTCTTCGCGCCCCATTTGCTGGACGCCTAGGTATTCGCCTTGTAAATTTAGGTCAGTTTATTGATGCGGGCGATTCGGTTGTCTCCCTACAAGCAATTAATAAGATGTATGTAAATTTTTCATTACCTCAACAATTTAATTCAAAAGTGGCTGTTGGTTTATCTATTCGCTTAGAGTCAGATGCAGTACCTGAAAAACAATTTTTAGGGACGATTAATGCAATAGATCCAGAAATAGAGGTAACTACTCGCAGTGTTCGGCTTCAAGCTGTTATCGATAATCCAAACAAAGAGTTGCTGCCAGGCATGTTCGCCACTATTGATGTGCTCTTACCGGAAAATAAATCTGTTCTATTAATACCAGTAACGGCTGTTCAATACGCGACATTTGGCGATTCTGTTTTTGTGATAGAGCCGGCAAAAAATACAGAAACCAATCAAGTTATTCAGCCAGAAAAATTAATTGCTCGACAGCAATTTGTAAAGCTAGGTGAGTCACGAGGTGACTTTGTGGTGGTTAAGAAAGGTTTAAATGAAACCGATAAAATCGCAAGTACAGGTGTATTTAAGCTACGTAATGGTGGCAGTGTTGTTATAAACAATAGTGTTGTTCCTAATTTTAGTACAACACCTAATGTAAGTGATGAATAAATCATTAGCCATTTTTTAGATCCCTGTATTTTAGAGATCCCACTAATTTTAAAACACCACTAATTTTAGAGATTCGACTATTGAAAAGCTTTACAGACATTTTTGTTCATAAGCCAGTTTTGGCAATGGTAGTTAGTTTTATAATCGTTATTGCTGGGCTACAATCGATAAACTCTTTGTCGGTACGACAATACCCCCGGAGTGACAACGCGGTTGTTACGATTAATACAACCTATATTGGTGCAAGCGCGGAGTTGGTACGTGGGTTTATAACCACGCCTATCGAGCAGGCTATTAGTGCATCAGAAGGCATTGATTATATCCAGTCCTCTAGTCAATTAGGTTTGTCTACAATCACCGCACGCCTAAAACTAAATCAGGATCCTATTAAAGCGCTGTCTGAAATAAATACAAAAGTTAATCAGGTTCGCAATGACCTTCCGCCCGAGGCTGAAGTCCCTATATTAAATGTTGAATCTGCCGATAGTCAGTTTGCCTCTGCTTACTTAAGTTTTAATTCTACTATTTTGGAAAACAATCAAATCACTGATTTTTTAGTGCGAGTTGTACAACCTAAATTATCCGCATTAGAAGGCGTTCAACGTGCAGACGTATTAGGTGCGCGTAAATTTGCGATGCGTATTTGGTTAAAACCTGAAAAAATGGCGGCACATAATGTGACGCCATTACAAGTTAGACAGGCCTTAAGTGCCAATAATTTTCTCTCGGCTTTGGGTACGACTAAAGGTTCTTTAATTCAAGTTAATCTATCGGCAAACACTGACCTCAATGAAGTTGATGAATTTAAGCAATTAATATTGCGCTCGGAAGGTGGAGCAGTTATACGCCTAAAAGATATTGCCGATGTCGAGCTCGGTTCTGAATCTTACGACTCGGAAGTTCGCTACTCTGGCGATACGGCAACTTTTATGGGTATATGGGCACTGCCGAATGCTAATTCATTAGATGTCATGAAACTTGTGCGCCAAGAGATGGAAGCTATTCAACAAACGCTGCCTAGTGGCTTAAATGGTGTGGTCGCCTACGATGCAACAAAATATATTGATAGTTCAATAAAAGAGGTTATTACTACCCTGGTTGAGACATTATTAATTGTTATTTTAGTCATCTATCTTTTTTTAGGCTCTTTGCGTAGTGTTTTAGTCCCTATTATTGCTATTCCTATTTCATTAATTGGTGCCGTGTTTTTAATGTCGTTGTTTGGTTTTAGTTTAAACCTGTTAACGCTGCTTGCTATCGTTTTATCCGTAGGCTTGGTGGTTGATGACGCCATTGTTATTGTTGAAAATGTTCAACGCCATATTAGTGAGGGCGAATCGAATATGACAGCGGCGATCAAAGGCGCACGTGAGTTAGTCGGTCCTGTTATCGCAACAACAGCCGTATTGATTGCCGTTTATTTACCTGTTGGCCTACAAGGTGGATTAACCGGTGCGCTCTTTAAAGAGTTTGCGTTTACATTAGCCGGTGCTGTGGTTATCTCAAGTATTGTAGCGCTGACATTATCGCCGATGATGTCAGCGACCTTTTTAAAGAAAGGTGATGATAAAAAAGGTTTTGCAAAAATTACAGGAGATTTATTTGAGCGCTTCAAACGCTTTTATATGCGAGTGCTACAACACACACTTAAAACACGACCCGCTATTTATGCGATATGGATTGTGGTCACTTTAGTGATTATTCCATTATTTATGTTTTCTGAATCTGAATTGGCGCCCAATGAAGATCAAGGGGTAATCTTTGGGATTGTAGAAAGCTCCGCAAATTCTACGCTTAATCAGGCCAGTATTTATGCGGCGCAAGCCAATGAAGTGTTTTCTAGTTTCGAAGAAACCGAGTTTACTTTTCAGCTAACGTTTCCAGATTCTGGTTTTTCTGGCATGGTACTTAAACCATGGGAGGAGCGTGAGCGAAGTGTTTTTGACCTGCAACCTTTAGCACAACAGGGCCTAGCCGAAATAGCAGGTATGCGAGTTCTACCCATTATTCCATCGGCATTACCTGGTGGTGGGCAATTTCCGGTGGAGTTCATTCTTGCCTCTTCCGAAGAGCCTGAGGCTATTTTGCAAGTAGCGAAAAAACTAAGAGATAAGGCCGCAAGATCTGGCATGTTTGCATTTCCTCCTCTTATCGATACCAAAATCGATAGACCTCAAGCAGAGCTTATTATCGATCGCGATAAAGTTGCTGACCTTGGTTTAACGCTAGAGCAGGTCGGACGCGATGTGGGCATTATGTTGGGTGGTAATTTTGTAAATCGATTTAATATCGATGGCCGTAGCTATCGCGTTATCCCTCAGGTAAAGCGTAGCGAGCGCTTAAACCCCGAGCAACTCGAAAATTTATATATTACGGGGCCAAATAATCAATTAATTCAATTATCTACTGTTGCCAGTATTCGTAATAGTACCGTGCCACGTAGCTTGAATCGTTTTCAACAGCAAAATGCAGTAAAATTAAGTGGCGTTGCGATTAAACCCTTAGGCACAGTGCTCGAGTTTTTAGAGAGTGAAACTAAAAAAATTGCACCACAATATGGTATCGACTATACGGGCGAGTCGCGTCAATTAAAGCTAGAGGGTAATAAGTTTTTACCGGCATTTTTGATGGCTTTGTTATTAATATTTTTGGTGCTGGCAGCGCAGTTTAATAGCTTCAGAGACCCTTTCATCATCATTATTGGCTGTGTGCCGCTGGCGATGTTTGGGGCACTTCTTTTTACTTTTTTAAACATGCCAAGCCCAACACCTTTTTGGACAGATGACTGGACCACGACATTAAATATTTATTCTCAGATAGGTCTTGTTACTCTTATTGGTTTAGTCGCAAAAAATGGTATTTTAATTGTAGAGTTTGCAAATAAATTACAAGAACAAGGTTTAGCCAAAATAGAGGCTATTAAAGAGGCTTCTAGTACACGACTGCGTCCTATTTTAATGACGAGTGTTGCCACAGTAGCCGGACACTTTCCGTTAACGCTGGTCAGTGGTGCGGGTGCAGAGGCACGTAATTCAATTGGCTTGATTTTGGTTAGCGGAATGGCTATTGGGACTCTTTTCACCTTGTTCGTAATACCTTCTGTTTATATGCTGCTTGCAAAAAACCATGAGAAATTTGATAGTATTACTACAGATGAACCAAAACTTATCGAGTCAGTTTAGCGTTGTATTTACTGCCGTTATCAATGATCAAAGCACTTAACGCAAATTTTTTGAGTTATAGTACTTTTTAAATATCTTTAAAAAGTACTATTAAAAACCAAGAGAAATTAACTTATTTTTTGAAAAGGCGATAATAAAAAATACTTAAGAGAATAACGTATGTTTGAATTTAACGAACAGCTTATCCGCCTGAGTATTTTTATAAGTGTATTTATACTTTGTGCAGTTCTTGAGGCAGCTTTTCCTAAAAAAAAGAGAACTCAAACTCGTAATGGTCGTTGGTTAACTAATATTCTCATTACTATTATTGATAGTATTGCTATTCGCTTAATAAGTCAGACGTTAGCTGTTGGAGCGGCGTTAATTGCAGCTCAAAATGGTTGGGGCTTATTGAATTGGTTAGCATTGCCGGTGTGGTTAGAAATAATTATTTCGATAGCTCTTCTTGATTTAGCTATTTATGTTCAACATGTGCTATCTCATAAAATACCTATTCTTTGGAAGATACATCGGCTTCATCATGCAGATAGAGATATCGATGTTACAACAGGCACACGCTTTCATCCCATAGAAATAATTTTATCTATGCTTTATAAGAGCTTAATTATTTTGATACTAGGGCCTAGTATATTTGCAGTATTTTTATTTGAAATCATATTAAATTCCTCTTCAATATTTAATCATGCAAACTTAAAGCTGTCGGCAGACTTAGATAAAACATTACGCCTACTTGTCGTTACCCCCGATATGCATCGTGTCCATCATTCTGTCATTAGTAAAGAGACAGGCAGTAATTATGGATTCTTTCTTTCGATTTGGGATAAGCTATTTAATACCTACATCGAGCAACCGATAAAAGGACACGACAAGATGATTATTGGTTTAAAGGAATATCAAGATAAGAGCCCGTCTAATTTTTTATGGTGTTTAAAATTACCCTTTACTAAGTGATCAGTTAAATAAAAACTTGAATAAGTAGTTAATACGATAGCTATACTATTTTAAGCTCTTATCTAATCGTTATAAGTACAATAGGTAACTCACGGCATTTAATTCAAATAAGATAAGACGTTAACCAGGCTCAACACTTTTTTATTTTGCCTCTTGTACATCACAAATTGCATGAGCAGCCCCATACGCATAATAATAACTTACCTTCATCACGTTTTTCTTTTTCGATCACTCTCAGTTTTTTAATATCCCTAATAATACTTACAAATAGAACACGTTCTCTTACATCTACTTATCTAGCTTGTAATGAAACTCACGCGTTAATTCTTATAATAGCGAAATAGTCACTGCTAATAATTTCTGTTCTCGTCGACGCTAAGCAGCTTACTAATGCCTTTTTATTTGTATCCCGATACAAATAATGCGCATCCACTTGCTTAAAGCAAGTGGATTGATATATGCTAAGTTTTTAATCGATGGAAATGGGCAATTCATGAATTCAGATATCGTCATTGTCAGTGCGGCAAGAACACCTATGGGGGCTTTTCAAGGTGATTTAAGTACCGTTAATGCTCCCGATTTAGGTGCAAACGTTATTAGAGCTGTTATAGAGGGCTCGGGTGTTGATAAAGAGCACATTGACGAGGTGTTAATGGGCAATGTGCTTAGTGCCGGAGTAGGTCAAGCTCCAGCTCGTCAAGCGGCTCTTAATGCGGGTCTTTCTCAAGCTACATCTTGTGTCACGATTAGTAAAGTTTGTGGCTCAGGTATGAAGAGCGTCATGTTGGCTTGCGATCAGATAAAAGCGGGAAGTATTCAGGTGGCTATTGCCGGAGGCATGGAGAATATGTCACTTGCACCATATTTTATACCCAAAGCACGAGGCGGCCTGCGTTTGGGCCATGGCGAGATAGTCGATCATATGTTTTATGATGGCTTGCAAAATGCCTATGATGGCCAATTAATGGGTTGTTTTGCTGATGCCAACTCGAAAGCAGATAACATTACACGTCAACAAATGGACGAGTATGCCGTCGAATCGTTAAAACGTGCAAAAAATGCAGTCAATAAAGGTTATTTTGACGCTGAAATTAGTTCAGTCACTATTCAAACACGTAAAGGTGATATCACCGTCGATACGGACGAATCGCCTCAAAAAATAAAACCCGAAAAAATACCGACACTAAGACCAGCATTTGGCAAAGAAGGTCTCGTGACTGCCGCCAATGCAAGTTCTATCTCTGATGGTGCCGCAGCGCTACTGGTGATGTCTGTAGAAAAAGCTAAAGCACTTAATTTAAAACCTTTAGCTGTAATTAAAGCGCACGCATCACATTCACGTGAGCCCGAGCGCTTCACACATGCACCAATCGATGCCATTAAAAAACTCTTAAAAAAAGTAAATTGGACAGTGGCCGATGTGGATTTGTTTGAAGTGAACGAAGCCTTTGCAATGGTTGCTATTGCTGCAATTAATGAACTAAAACTACCTCATAAAAAAGTAAATGTTAATGGCGGCGCCACCGCACTTGGGCATCCTATTGGTGCGTCGGGCGCACGTATTATAGTGACATTGTTACATGCATTAAAACGCACGGGGAAAACAAAAGGCATCGCTAGTCTTTGTATCGGAGGTGGCGAAGCTACTGCCATTGCGATTGAATTAATATAATTGATGCCATCCATTAAGAGGTTTTACTGCGGATATATAAAAACAGCCAACTGCGCACATAACAAATGTAGTTGTTTGCATAATACAGGCGTCGGTTTCTAGTAGCGTAAATTTGGGCTTTTTTATTTCCGCGTTTCAAGAGGCATTTATAGATGGGTCTAATTAATTTTAAAATGATCATGCAATTAATTACCTTTAGCTAAAAAACGCAGAATCAGATAAAAACATTGGAAAACTTATGACTAAATATATTGCCCCTGTTGATGAAGTGAATTTCGTTTTAACGCATTTATGTCAAATGGAAGAATTACAAAAACTACCGGGGTTTGAGGATGCGACACCAGATATCGTCAATGCTATTTTACAAGAGGCCGGTAAATTTTCTGAAGAAGAGTTAGCCGAACTAAATTGGAGCGGCGATCAAAGTGGTGCGACGATTGATGCGGCAGGCGTAAAAGCCGCACCTGGATTTAAAGAAGCTTACAATAAATTTGTAGAAAGTGGATGGATAAGTCTAGCTCAACCACAAAATTATGGCGGTCAAGGCTTACCATTTACACTTCATATGGCAGCCAGTGAATTTTGGAATAGCTCAAACATGGCTTTTGCACTTTGCCCAATGTTATCAGCAAGTGGGATTGATGCGCTGCTTGCCCATGGTAGCGATGAGCTTAAGCGCCAATATTTAGAAAAAATGATTTCTGGTGAGTGGGCAGGCACCATGCTGTTAACCGAACCACAAGCTGGTTCAGATCTGGCTGCCTTGCGATCAAAAGCAGTACCAAATGGTGATCATTATCTTATCTCAGGTAATAAAATTTTTATTACCTGGGGCGATCACGATATGACTGAAAATATTATTCAGTTTGTACTGGCGCGCCTCCCCGATGCCCCTGCAGGTGTAAAAGGTATTTCTCTGTTCTTAGTGCCCAAATTTTTAGTAAATGACGATGGCAGTATAGGCGAGCTTAATGATTCTAAAGCGAGCTCGATCGAACATAAATTAGGTATAAATGCGAGCCCAACCTGCGTGATGAATCTGGGTGAAAAAAAG
>CAXMPB010000158.1:0-11837 GCA_964195035.1 Cellvibrionaceae bacterium
TGATTTCTTGCGGATTTTTGTCAACTAGAACGACTATTGTACTCAAATTATCAAAAAGTCTGACTTAAAAGCGCTATTCCGGGCTACATATCCTAGTCGCGGATAAGCTCGAGAAACTATTGTGTTGACTAGCGCTTGTAAAATTAACGTAAAATGAATATAGCTAAAAAAGGTTTAAATTATTATGGTTACTATAATTAAACAAGATGATGTGATTGACAGTGTTGCCGATGCACTTCAGTTTATTTCTTATTACCATCCGCTTGACTTTATTCAGGCGGTGCATCAAGCCTATGAAAAAGAGGCAAGCCCGGCTGCAAAAGATGCGATGGCTCAAATCCTAATAAATTCGCGTATGTGTGCAGAGGGCCATCGCCCCATCTGCCAAGATACAGGTATTGTCTCGGCCTTTGTTACGGTTGGTATGGATGTTCAATTTGAGGCAACAATGGGTCTCGAAGAGATGATTAATGAAGGCGTTCGACGCGCTTATAATTATCCGGATAATTTATTGAGGGCATCAATATTGTCAGACCCCGATGGCGCTCGTAAAAATACTGGGGATAATACGCCTGCAGTGATTAACTATAAGATAGTTCCTGGGAATACCATTGATATTCACGTTGCTGCTAAAGGTGGTGGCAGTGAGGCAAAATCTAAATTTGCTATGCTAAATCCTTCAGATTCAGTTGTTGATTGGGTGCTCAGTGTGGTGCCAACAATGGGCGCTGGTTGGTGCCCTCCCGGGATATTAGGCATTGGTGTTGGTGGCACGGCTGAAAAAGCGATGATTTTGGCTAAAGAGTCATTACTAGAGCCGATTAATATCCAAGACTTACAGGCCAAAGGTGCTGAAAATCGTCCAGAAGAATTACGCCTAGAAATTTACGATAAAGTGAATAAGCTAGGGATTGGTGCGCAAGGTTTAGGTGGTTTAACGACAGTGTTAGATGTCAAAGTTAAAGATTTTCCAACTCATGCGGCAAATAAAGCCGTTGCTTTGATTCCAAATTGTGCCGCAACACGCCATACCCACTTCACTTTAGACGGCTCGGGCCCAGCTAAACAAACCCCGCCAAGCATAGATGATTGGCCAAAAATAGCGTGGGAAGTTGGTAGCAGTACACGTCGAGTTAATTTAGACACAGTAACACCAACAGATGTTCTTGACTGGCTGCCAGGAGAGACCGTATTACTCTCGGGTAAGTTATTAACTGGGCGCGATGCCGCGCATAAGCGCATGATTGATATGCTCAATAAAGGCGAGACTTTACCGGTTGATCTTAAGGGACGCTTTATATACTACGTAGGGCCGGTTGACCCTGTGGGTGATGAAGTCGTTGGTCCAGCAGGTCCTACAACGGCGACTCGCATGGATAAATTTACGCGAACTCTACTTGAGCAAACCGGGCTTTTAGGTATGGTGGGTAAAGCAGAGCGAGGTGTTGAAGCGATTGAAGCCATTAAGGATAATAAGGCTGTTTATTTAATGGCCGTAGGCGGATCTGCGTACCTAGTGTCCAAAGCCATTGTGGGTTCAAAGGTATTGGCTTTTGAGGACCTAGGTATGGAGGCCATTTATGAGTTTGAAGTGAAAGATATGCCGGTTACGGTGGCTGTTGATGCTAAAGGCGAATCGGTGCATCAGACAGGCCCTGAAATATGGAAAGCGAAAATAGAGGAAGGTGTATTAACAATCCAATAAGGCCTTGTATTGGCCATTTAAGAGCGAGTAAATATTTATGTCATCAACTAGTTCATCAAAAGATAGCCAACCACTAACAAAACAAATTTGCGAAGCTTGCCGGCCAGATGCACCATTGGTTAGTGCGAGCGAACAAGAAGAGTTATTAGTGGAGCTAAGCGGTTGGGCCATTATCGTCGAGAAAAATGCCTCGCAAAAAAATGTTCAACAACTATCCAAAGAATATAAGTTTAGTAACTTTGTTACTGCATTAGCTTTTGCCAACGATGTGGGTGGGCTTGCAGAAGACGTGGGTCATCATCCTGCTATCTTAACCGAGTGGGGCAAAGTGACTATTCGGTGGTGGTCTCATGAGATTGGTGGCCTTCATAAAAATGACTTTATAATGGCTGCAAAAACAGATTTAATTATTAAATAAGCTGCTTTTCAACTCTAAGACGTTTATGTTATTTGTTGCTTGAATTTTGAGCCAATATGGCACAAAATAATAGCGATTTATGACGGCATAGAAGTTATTATTTACTTCTACTATCTAAATTTAATAATTAAAAATTAGGACCTTGGAGGTCTTTCATGATTAAGCAAATTACAAGTTTAAGTGCTGTTGCAATAACAGCAGTATTGATGAGTACTGGAGTACTTGCACATTCAGGCAAATTTTTAACTGATGGTTCGGGTAATAAAGTGTTAGATGGCAATGGTGAATGCGTTTTAGCCGCTAATGGTTCAAACATCTGTAATCCACCTGCTCCAGTAATAGTGCCCGTAGTAAAAGCTGCGCCTAAAGCTATCGTTGTGCCAGCTCCACCTGTTCGCATTGTTAAAAATGTAAGTTTATCGGGCGATGCTTTATTCGCTAATAACAGTGCCGTACTAACTGATGCAGGTAAAGCCGCGGTTGATCCAATTATTGCTGAAGTTTTTGCTATTACTAACTCTGAAGTTTCATTAGTGGGCCATGCAGATAGCCGTGGTAAAGATGCTTACAACAAAGCTTTATCTCAGCGTCGTGCTCAGTCAGTAGCTGATTACATGGTTAGTAAAGGTGTTGCAGCGTCTGCAATCTCCGTTGCGGGTCTTGGTGAAAGCAATCCAGTAGCAACGAATGCGACAGCCGAAGGCCGTGCTAAAAATCGCCGTGTTGATGCATCGCTAAAGGGCGAGAAAATTACCTTTAAATAATGATAAGTAATTGTTAGTGACGAAAAGCCTCGCTACTATGCGGGGCTTTTTTGTAATTGTTTGTAGGACAATTGATTGTGAGTAGAAAATAGTGAATACATTATATTGGCATGACTATGAAACATGGGGTGCGGCACCGAGCGTCGATAAACCTTCACAATTTGCAGGTGTACGTACGGATGAAGATTTAAATATCATTGGCGAGCCTTTAGTTATTTTTTGTAGGCCTAATAATGATTGTCTGCCGCAACCTCAAGCGTGTTTGATTACTGGTATTACACCTCAAATAGCGTTACTGAAAGGCAGGCTTGAATGTGATTTCTTTAAGTTCATTCACCACGAATTATCGACACCTGGTACCTGTGGCGTCGGCTACAACAGTATTCGTTTTGACGATGAGGTTACGCGTTTTGGTTTCTATCGCAATTTTTATGACCCCTATGAACGGGAGTGGAAACAAGGAAATAGTCGGTGGGATATCATTGATGTTGTGAGACTAGTTTATGCGCTTCGACCAGATAGTTTTGCCTGGCCATTAAGAGAGGACGGATCCCCTAGCTTTAAACTAGAGTTATTGTGCAAGGCTAATGGCATAGAGCATATCTCTGCACACGATGCGCTCTCAGATGTTCACGCGACCATTGCTCTCGCTAAACTAATTAAAACAAAAGAGCCAAAGCTCTATGATTATTGCTATCAATTACGCGATAAACACCGTGTGAGTGCCTTGATTGATGTCGATCAACGTAAGCCTTTTTTGCATATATCTTCTCGCTTTCCGGCGAGTAATGGCTGCGCTGCTTTACTGGCTCCGTTAATGCGGCACCCTAAAAATATGAATAGTATTATTTGTTACGACTTGTCAGTAGATCCATCGCCTTTATTGCACTTAGGTACCGATGAAATAATGGAGCGACTCTACGTTAAACAGTCAGCATTGCCCGAGGGTATTGCGCGTATTCCATTAAAAGAAGTTCACATAAATAAATCACCAATGGTGATTACCGCTAAAATGCTAGACGATCAAACAGCCCAGCGCCTACATATTAATAAGTCTCAATGTGAGCTGCATTGGCAGCAGTTATGCAGCACTGACCTAAGAGAAAAGTTGACGAGCGTTTATGGCGATAGATCATTTCATGCTAAATCTGACGCCGAACAAAAACTCTATGATGGTTTTATTGGTGATAGTGATCGCGCGTTATTGACTGATATACGGCAAGCAGGGCCCACGTCACTCATTATTTTTACCGACAAATTAAAAGATAAACGTTTGAAAACACTATTGTTTCGATATCGAGCGAGGTATTACCCAGAGACATTAACTGAGGCCGAACATCACCAATGGCAAGAATGGCGCTACCACCGATTAACAGACGACAGTATGGGGGCAAGTTTGACGTTAACGCAGTACTTTACCGAATTAGATGCGCTTAGATACAATCAAGAGGTTGATCAAGACATTGTGGTTAGTTTAATAGAGTATGGAGATAGTCTATTAAACTGAGGTTTAAGCTTGTGATCAAAATCTATATATCTATAAGGCCTATAACGTCAATCACCTTTTACCCCATGGCTTTCTCTCTTGCTATGCAGTCACCTTGTTCGCGGGAATGACGAGCTTGAGATAGTGCGGTTCTGGTCTAAGTCGATAGTTAAGGGGCAAGTTAATACATAAATTAAGACATCAACTCCTAAAGTGAGTATCATATCGATTATTCTAACAATAGCGCTTATTGATAAGCGTTTTTGATGCAGATTTAATGATTAAGGTTAACTTGTGAACTTTACCGGCGCTCATATTTTATCGATCCAACAATTCGAACAAGAGGATATCGAGGCAATATTTAGAGTGGCAGATGCCATGCTACCCTTCGCAAGACGCCAAAAGGCAACTCGGGTTTTAGACGGTGCCATTATGGGCAATATGTTTTTTGAGGCAAGTACGCGTACGCGTGTAAGCTTTGGTAGCGCCTTTAATCTGCTAGGTGGCGATGTACGCGAGACAACTGGTTTTGAAAGCTCTGCCATTGCCAAGGGTGAGTCGCTCTATGATACGGCGCGCGTGCTCTCAGGTTACAGCGATGTGGTTTGTATGCGTCATCCTCAATCGGGTTCGGTTGCAGAGTTTGCCAAGGCAAGCCGTGTACCTGTCATTAATGGTGGCGATGGTTCTAATGAACATCCTACTCAAGCATTATTAGACCTATATACTATTCGTAAAGAGCTCTCATCAAAAGGGCGTGATATTGATGGCGCGCGTATTGCGATGATTGGTGATTTGAAACATGGTCGAACCGTTCACTCGCTCTGTAAATTATTAAATTTATACAATAACTGTCACATTAGCCTTGTATCACCTAAAGAATTATCGATGCCAGAAGAGTTGGTTGAGATGATGCGCGAGCAGGGGCATAAAGTTTCTATATCAGAAGAGCTTACTTCAAGTATCACCAATGTAGATATTGCCTACTCCACACGTATACAAGAAGAGCGTTTTCAGACGAAAGCAGAGGCGGATTTATATCGTGGTCGTTTTCGCCTAAATCAAAGTATTTATACGCAATTTTGTGAACCCAATACTGTGATTATGCACCCACTGCCAAGGGATTCTCGATCTGAAGCCAATGAACTAGATAGCGACCTTGACGGAAACCCTAATTTAGCTATTTTTCGCCAAGCAGATAACGGTGTTATTGTGCGTATGGCATTATTTGCCATGGTGTTAGATGTTGTACATTTAGTTGATAAATATATGCATGATGTACGTTGGTTTCCGGGTATTGGTCGTTAACGATGTGCACCTGTTTATTAAATCAAAAGCTATTAATGTATCAATAAAAATATGACAGTCACCGTTATGACTAAAAGATTAAAAGACCCTATTCACTCAATTAACTAATAAAAATTGTCCAATGAATCAATTTGATGATATTCGCCCCTATAGCGACGCAGAAATTGCGCCTGTTATTGACCGATTGTTAAAAAATAAAGAACTTTTAGCAACCTTCACTCGTTTTCGCTTTCCATCGCTACCTGATTTTTTAGTAAGGTTGGTGCTTCCTATCGTGCGTCAATTTTTAGCAAAAAAAGTTGAAAAAGTAAAGACAGTGAGAGATTTTCAAGTACTTATAAAACATTATGTCGATCGTATGCTGCGAGAGACGAGTAGTGGCTTAACCGTTACGGGCAAGAGATACTTAGATACCAATAAAAACTATTTATTTATTAGTAACCATCGTGATATTGCTGTTGACCCCGCTATTATTAATTTGGCTTTGTACAACTGTGATTTTACAACTTTGCAGATAGCCACGGGTAACAATCTATTTACCAAGTCTTATGTGTCAGACTTAATGCGTATCAATAAAAGCTTTATTGTTAATCGCTCGGCAACCAAGCCCCGTGAAAAACTAAAAGCGGCAAAATTGTTATCAGCGTATATATATCATGTGATGACAGAGCTAAAGGATAATCTGTGGATAGCGCAGCGCGAGGGTCGAGCTAAGAATGGCATTGATAGAACTAATAGTGCAGTGATTGGTATGCTTGCTTTAAATAAACCAAAAACAGTTGAATTATGTGATTATATTCGTGAACTTAATATAGTACCAGTTTCTATTTCTTATGAGCGCGATCCCTGCGATATTGCCAAAGCAAAAGAATTATATGCGCATAAAGAGCATGGTGGCTATGAAAAAGATGAGCATGAAGACGCAGGTAGTATCGCTAAAGGTATTACTGGTTTTAAAGGCCGCATTCATGTGGCTTTTGGTGAGCCATTGAACGATAACTACATGACAACTGATGAGGTTGTCGCTGAGATTGATAAAAAAATCATTTCGAATTATGTTTTACAGGCAAGTAATTGCATTGCTTATCAAGAAATACACGGTAGCTTGCCTGAAAATATTGTAATTACACATCAAAGAATACCTTTTTGCGAGGATGACTTTGTAACCGAGATACAACAATTTCGTCAACATCTTGCACAGTGTGATGAAGCCTATCGTGATATTTTGTTAGCTATGTATGCAAACCCCGTTGTTTGTCAGCAATCACAAAAAACAACACATACATCAACGCATACAACAAGTCAGACAACCTAAGTTATGTTGACCGATGAAATTAAGTCGACGATACAGTCAGTTTATCGCGAGTTTCTAGACTCTCGAGAACTAACCCCTCGTTATGGCCAAAAATTAATGATTGCTAATATTGCCAAGACACTGGCAAATATTAATGCAGATAATCAAGGCTTACGATTAAACCCTAAAGCCAATGCGAACTCATCAAGTAAAAAAGAGAATAACAAGCAAAAGTCAGACTTTACGAAAAGCATAATCCCTGATGCCAAGGCTCAAACAAAAAATCCACACCTATGTATTATAGAAGCAGGAACGGGCACAGGTAAAACAGTCGCTTATTTATTGGCAGCTATTCCAATTGCTCAAGCATTGAATAAAAAGTTAGTAGTATCTACAGCAACCATTGCATTACAAGAACAGATCACCCAAAAAGATTTGCCCGAGATAAAAAATAATACGAGCCTTTCGTTTAATTTCACTTTGGCAAAAGGCCGTGGCCGCTATTTATGTTTGAGTAAGCTAGATAGAATCTTAATGAGTGATGATTCGGCTATTGATTTATCACAATCTTTTTTAGCCGATGATGCCGCACCATTAGACGATCAGGCAATTACTATCTACAACTCCATGGTTGATGCCATGAGTGCAGGAAAATGGGATGGCGATCGCGATAGCTGGGCGACAGAAATAGCGCCAAGTGTATGGGGGCCAGTGACTACTAATCATCGTGAATGTACCGGACGACGATGCTCTAACGTTAATAGTTGTAGCTTTTTTAAAGCCCGCGATGCTATCGATAAATATGATTTAATTGTAGCCAACCATGATTTAGTCTTAGCAGACCTTGCCCTTGGTGGTGGTGCGATTTTGCCAAGCCCTGAAGACACAATTTATATTTTTGATGAAGGCCATCACTTACCCGATAAAGCCTTAAATCATTTCGCCTATCACACCCGTGTTAGCGCGACGAGTAAATGGCTAGATCAAAGCCATAAAGTATTATCAAATATGTTAGGTGATATTAGTGGTGCAGGTAATGTCGATCATTATGCAGAGCAATTACCGACTACTTTTCTAGATACAAAACAAAGTTTAGAGAAAATATATCCGCAGTGTCAGCAGTTAATGGATGAACAGCTATCCTCTGACAATGATAAAAATGCTTTTTCTAATATTAGTATTAACAAAGACTCTAGGCGCTATCGTTTTGAAGGTGGTATTCCTCCGGCAGCATTTATAGCTCTTGCAGAAATTCTTTCTCAAAAATTTGATCGCCTAAATAGTCTTTTGACACAAGTGTCTAATGAAATTCAAGAATCGATGGAAGATGGGTATTGCTCCGTTCCAAAAATTGATTTGGAATCATGGTTTCCTGTTGTCGGTAGTTGGCAGTCAAGAGCAGAGGCTAACTTAGCCTTATGGAAATCCTATAGTAATATTTCTGTTGTAGCGGAAGCTGATAAAAATCAAACAATACCTATTGCGCGTTGGATAAGCTTAGTGGAGTTCTCAGGTGCTGTTGACTTTGAAGTATGCTCTAGCCCAATACTTGCTGCTAACACCTTAAAATACCGATTATGGGAAGAGTGTTATGGCGCTGTGGTTACCTCTGCCACACTGACTGCATTGGGCCGTTACGATCGTTTTATGATGCGTTCGGGGACAACACAAGATCAACATTATAGCGTGATGCCAAGCCCTTTCGATTTTTCTCGTGCAACCTTACAAGTCCCTAAGTTTTGTGTAGAAGCTAATAATGCTCGCGATCACACAGAAAATATTGTTGAAAACTTACCCGGTCTATTAGATGAGCAGAAAGGCTGCTTAGTATTGTTTTCATCGCGCAAACAAATGGAAGAGGTCTTTTATCAACTGCGTCAGAGCGTACGCGATAAAATTTTAATGCAGGGCGACTTATCAAAACAGGCAATGTTGGTCGAGCATAAAAAAATAATTACTGCCGGTAATAGCAGTGTGCTGTTTGGTTTGGCGAGTTTTGCCGAAGGTGTTGATTTACCCGGAGATTTCTGTAGCCATGTTATTATTGCTAAGCTACCTTTTGCGGTGCCCGATGACCCAATAGAGGCCTCGCTTGCCGAATGGATAGAGTCAAAAGGCGGTAACGCTTTTATGGATATTACCGTACCCGATGCAGCTATGAAATTAGTACAAGCTTGTGGACGACTGCTGCGGAAAGAGTCGGATGCGGGAAAAATCACAATTTTAGATAAACGTTTAATCACTAAACGTTACGGTAAATTACTACTGAGTTGTCTGCCTGCCTACCAAGTAGAGTTAGGACAATAAACGCTATTTTTCCGACAAGTAACGTGATTGGTGATCAGGTGTCGGCAAGATACAGTTTTCATTTTTGCCAAATAGTTTATATCTATTGCGAGCAATCAGAATATAAACTCGGTCGCTTAGTGATGCAGGAATAATTTTAAAGATGGTGAGTAGTCGCCAAGGTAGGCCAAGTTGAGACAGTATCTTAAAAATCGCGGCTGTTTTTATGAATGCTTGATTATTCTTTGTGCCTTTACGCTCCTCGCCTAAACTTACTTCGCTCGAACTCCCAAAGCCCAAATCCTCTGTGCCCATATGGCGTGTTTGTAACTCCTCAAGTTCCAATCCTTCGATATATACTAAAGTGTCGAAGGTCGTTGTTGACATGCCATAATATGTTAAAATTTCTTGCCCTAGTGGCGACTGCACTGAGGTGAGTTTAATTTTTTTTTGAGTGTCCTGTTTAATAATAAACTGCGCCCAATAATTACAAAGCACGCAGACACCATCAAATAGCACTATTTTTGGAGTTAACTCATCACTCATGTGGTGACTCCCTTAAACATCTACTCTAGTTTAAGCCTATATTTTCGCTAAAGGCTATTGTTTTGCGTAAGGCTACATTCTCTCCATCACTTCTATGCCCAATATCTCTAAGCCCATTTTTAATATCGCGGCGGTTGCATCGCATAACTGTAGGCGGCTGTTCTTTTCGGCCTCACTAACGCCATCTTTTAAAATGGGACACGATTCATAAAAGCGCATATAAAGGCTAGCCACATCATAGAGATAATTACACAGTAGGTGAGGGTAGGCATCGTGACTGATTTGCTCGATGACCTCGGCACTTTGTAATAATTTAATCGCTAATGTTTTTTCATCCGTCTGCGTTAATACAATATCACCCGTTATTTGCTCAGGATTGACTTCGGCTTTTCTAAAAATACTTTGTATACGTGTATAGGCATATTGTAAATAAGGCGCGGTGTTACCTTCAAAACTGAGCATGGTTTCCCAGTTAAAAATATAATCGTTGGTTCGCGTTTTTGATAAGTCGGCATACTTAACGGCACCAATGCCTACCTTACGGCCAATTTCTTGGTACTCAGGCTCACTCAGGCTAAAGCCTTTTTCCTCAGAGCGACTGCGCACCAGTTTTTCGGCGCGTACAATGGCTTCATCGAGCAAGTCGGCTAATTTAACGGTGCCGCCGTCACGTGTCTTAAAAGGTTTGCCATCGCTACCCATCATAGTGCCAAAGGCATGATGCTCGAGGCTGGTGGCCTCGTTAGTAAACTGTGCTTTACGCGCCAGTGTAAAGACTTGCTGCATATGCAGTGATTGGCGGGCATCAATAAAATATAACAAGCGATCTGCTTTTAATGTATTGGTACGATAGCGCAATGCGGCCAGATCCGAGGTTGCATATAAGTAACCACCGCCTTGTTTTTGGATAATAACAGGGCTTGGATTACCCTCTTTATCGGCGAGTTCATCTAAAAAAACAACGGTTGCACCTTGGCTTTCAACGGCAAGGTTTTTGTCTTTAAGCTCCGTTACTAAAACAGATAAGTCATCGTTGTAGGCGCTTTCTCCACGGACATCCTTAGGAGCTAATGTAACGTTGAGTTTGTTGTAAATCTCTTGGCTATGAGCGAGCGAGGTATCGCGAAATGCATTCCATAATTTGAGCATTGCGGTATCGCCCGATTGAAGCTTGACGACATAGTCGCGTGCTTTATTGGCAAAAGCTTCAGATTCATCGAAATGCTTTTTAGATTGCTGATAAAAAACCTCAAGGTCGTTCAAGGCAAGGTCGGCCTGTTCACCACCTTGCAGATGGCTTTCTAGCTCTACTAAAAGCATACCAAACTGCGTACCCCAATCACCCACGTGATTTTGGCGAATAACGCTATGACCCTGTAGCTCTAATAAGCGTACCAAAGCATCGCCAATAATGGTCGAGCGCAGGTGGCCTACATGCATTTCTTTGGCAAGGTTAGGCGCTGAGTAATCAACCACAATAGTTTGAGGTTGTGGTGTTTTAAACGCATCTGTTGGATTATTACGGAAAGCGACCAACTGCTGCGCTAACCATGTATTGCACAAATGGATATTAATAAAGCCAGGGCCTGCTATCTCTGTCTTTTCAGCAATACTTACAATATCGAGTTGGTCAATAATCAATTGAGCAACTTCGCGTGGGTTTTTGCCCATCTTTTTAGCCGCCCCCATAGCACCATTGGCTTGGTAATCACCAAAGCCTGCTTTTTTGCTAGGCGCGATATGTGGCCCGCACTCGGCAGGAATTCCCGCAGCTAACATAGCTCGCTGAAAATGTTCGGATAAAATGACTTTAATTGATGATGAATCAGGCTGGCCTGAGTCTGGCTTAAATGGTGTCATGGATAATAAAACTTTTAAGAAGTGATAAAGCCTAGTATTTTATCTGGGTGTTAAACACAATGCTAGGAGCCTGTCGGACTTAAGCGAAATCTAGGCCGTGACCGACTGTCAAATCCGCCCCAAATAAAGAGCTCCCTTTCCCCTTATCTTGGACATAAAGTGCTAAGCCA
>CAXMPB010000159.1:0-2288 GCA_964195035.1 Cellvibrionaceae bacterium
GGTATTGCCGATACTATTGTTATTGATAAAGAAGTTACAAATAAAGATAGGCAAGAATGCATAAGGCTTGTAGATGACATGCAAGTAGACGAAAAAAAAAGCCCACTATTAATTCCATTATCTACCTTAGCCTTTATGCGCGCGCTTACACCCAATTCACATTTCAATACGATTGATTTTGATGAAAGTATTTTTAATGAATAAGCTGTTAATGATTATTACCTGCTTATTTGCATTAAGTGCCTGCGATGCCCCTGAATTAGAAACTCTTCCAAAAGATGCCGTTATCTTAGCGTTTGGTGATAGCCTAACAAGCGGAGTGGGCACCACTAAAGATAAAAGCTATCCGGCTATTTTAGCTGAGCTTAGCGGCTTAAAAGTTGTTAACGCAGGTGTTGCAGGCGAGACAACAGCGCAAGGCTTAAAACGTCTCGGCAAAGTCCTTGATCAATCAAACCCAGATGTTGTGATTTTGATCGAAGGTGGCAACGATATTTTAAGAAACTTGAGCGTTGGGGCAGCAAAAAATAATTTACGCAATATGATTATGCTAATAAAACAGCGTAATAGTGCTGTTGTATTAATCGGCGTGCCCAATAAATCATTATTTTCAAGCTCGCACTCAATGTATAAAGAGCTTGCTAGCGAACTAGAATTGGTTTTTGATGGTCATATTATTGCCGACCTACTGCGTAGTGCATCACTAAAATCTGATATGGTTCATTTTAACGAAAAGGGTTATCGAAAAATGGCTGAATCTATACACGCTTTATTACAAGAGAAGGGCGCGCTTTGAATTTTGCTCTTTTATCTGTGTTTGTGCCGACTTTCTTTTTTGTCTCGATTACGCCGGGCTTGTGCATGACTTTAGCGATGACCTTGGGTATGACCATTGGCGTTAAGCGTGCGTTATGGATGATGGCAGGAGAGCTAATAGGCGTTGGAGTCGTTGCTGTTTTGGCGGCGGTTGGTGTGGCTGCAATATTGCTAAATTATCCCACTGCATTTAGTGCCTTTAAAATTATGGGTGGTTTGTATCTAGGCTTTATTGGCATACAAATGTGGCTCTCGCGTGGCAAGATGGCCATTAAAGCAGATATGCAAAACGATAAGCCTGCCTCGCGGACAGAGCTAGCGCTACAAGGTTTTATGACAGCAATTAGCAACCCTAAAGGTTGGGCTTTTTTTGTGGCTTTATTACCGCCTTTTTTATCTCCCGACAATTCTTTATTTGATCAATTATTAATTCTTGTTAGTATTATTTTAGTACTTGAATTTATTTGTCTATTAATTTATGCATCGGGCGGTTTAACGCTGCGCTCAATATTAATGAAAAACTCTAATGTACGTGTGATGAACCGTATTGCTGGGTCATTAATGCTAGGTGTAGGAGTATGGCTGGCCCTTGGTTGATGGTTCTTAGTCTTCACAAGTCCTCAAAAAATCTGACTTAAAGCCGCTATCCCTAGCTACGCCTTTATTATAAAGCTCCCTTCTGGACATTTTTATTGAAGGCTTCACATTAACCCGCAGCAAACACTGAAAACAAATTACTGAAAACCGCTGACATAGGATTAAGCAAAAAGGTATACTGCCGCCTTTTATTTTGCTCTTTGTTTTATAATTTTTAACCCTTCTTCTCACTCTTATTTTAAGTATTGATAGATAACACTATGACTGTTCGCACCCGTATTGCACCTTCGCCGACTGGCGACCCCCATGTAGGTACTGCCTATATAGCGCTATTTAATTATTGTTTTGCTAAGCAGCATGGCGGTGAATTTTTACTGCGCATAGAAGATACCGACCAAGTCCGCTCCACAAATGCATCAGAGCAGGCAATATTCGATAGCCTGCGTTGGTTAGGCCTCGATTGGGCAGAGGGTCCCGATGTTGGTGGCGAACATGGCCCGTATCGACAAAGCGAGCGCGCTGATATTTATAAGCAATATGCCGATGAGCTTATTGAAAAAGGCCACGCCTTTTATTGTTATCGCACTCCTGATGAACTCAATGAGCTACGTGAAGCCCGCCGTGCAGTTGGAGGTTTTACTGCCTTAAAAGCCAGTGAATTAAAGCTAGATTCTGAAGAGGTTGCTCGTCGTAAAGCGGCCAATATGCCCTTTGTTGTTCGCATGGTAGTACCCGAGGGCGAAGGCCCATGCCCAGTTGACGATATGCTGCGCGGCACAATCGAATTAGATTGGGGCCAGGTAGACGCACAAATACTATTAAAGTCCGATGGTTTGCCGACTTATCATTTAGCCAATGTTGTCGATGATCATCTG
>CAXMPB010000160.1:0-6256 GCA_964195035.1 Cellvibrionaceae bacterium
CTAACGTAAAATATAAAAACACCGGCATTACCTCCGGGCGACCCCGGTATTATCTAATGCCATTGAGATACAGACAATTAATGCGACTTTTATGACGGTAACTACTATGGCTGCAACTACGTTGGCGACTCTGACGATTCTGACGATTCTAAAAAGTCTTGCGCAAATCGCTGCAAAACACCACCCGCCTCATAAATCGATACTTCCTCCGCAGTATCGAGCCTACAAGTCACGGGCACTTCTATCATCTCACCTGTTATTCTCTTTACCACCAGTGTTAATGCAGATCGCGGCTGATGCTCACCAATAACGTCGTATATTTCAGTGCCATCTAAGCCTAAGGTCTTGCGCGTCGTGCCCGACATAAACTCAACGGGCAACACCCCCATTCCGATTAGGTTAGTGCGGTGAATTCGCTCAAAGCCCTCGGCTACAATCACCTCAACACCCGCTAAGCGAACCCCTTTAGCGGCCCAATCACGCGAGGATCCTTGTCCATAATCAGCTCCGGCCACAATAATTAACGGTTGCTTGCGCTCCATATAGGTTTCTATCGCCTCCCACATCCGCGTCACTTTACCTTCGGGTTCAATTCTCGCAAACGAACCCTGCTTTACGCTAGCTTTAGGATCACCGTCCTCGGTGACCATTTCGTTTAAGAGTTTTGGATTGGCAAAGGTTGCCCGCTGCGCCGTTAAATGATCCCCTCGGTGAGTTGCATAAGAGTTGAAATCTACTTCGGGCACACCCATTTTATGCAGATATTCACCCGCCGCACTATTCATCATAATAGCATTCGAAGGTGATAGGTGGTCGGTAGTGATGTTATCACCAAGCACTGCTAATGGGCGCATACCGCTGAGAGTTCGCGCGCCGGCTAAAGCACCCTCCCAGTAGGGTGGCCTACGGATATAGGTACTGTCTGCTTGCCAGTCATATAGCGGACTTTCGGACTTTACACCGGCATCTAAATCAAACATGGGAATATAAATTTGTTTGAACTGCTCAGGTTTAACGCTAGCGGCCACAATCGAATCTATTTCTTCATCGCTTGGCCAAATATCTTTTAAGGTGATGGGCTTACCCGTTTCATCAAACCCTAAAGCATCGCGTTCTATATCAAAGCGAACCGTACCCGCAATTGCATAAGCAACTACTAAGGGTGGTGACGCTAAAAAGGCCTGTTTAGCATAGGGATGAATACGACCATCAAAATTACGGTTACCCGACAACACAGCGGTTGCATAGAGGTCTCGCTCGATGACTTCTTTTTGAATAACTGGGTCTAAAGCACCACTCATACCATTACAAGTCGTACAGGCATAACCGACAATACCAAAGCCGAGCTTTTCCATCTCGCTCAGGAGTCCTGCATCTTCAAGATATAACTTGGCCACTTTTGAGCCCGGGGCAAAAGAAGACTTCACCCAAGGCTTGCGAAGTAGCCCCAACTTATTGGCGTTACGGGCAATAAGGCCAGCTGCAACAACATTACGCGGGTTACTGGTATTGGTACAACTGGTAATAGCCGCAATAATAACGGCACCGTCGGGTAATTCGTCGTCTTTTTGCTCCCAAGGTTTGGCAATACCACTTTTTACTAAATCGGCGGTGGCCAAACGACGGTGAGGATTAGAAGGCCCTGCCATATTGCGACAGACACTCGACAGATCAAACTCTAATACACGCTCATAGTAAACATCTTTAAGGGTATCGGCCCATAGGCCTGTCTCTTTGGCATATTGCTCGACAAGTGCGACTTGCTCGGGCTCACGACCCGTTAGCGTTAAGTATTCAATCGTCTGTTGATCAATGTAAAACATCGCTGCTGTAGCGCCAAATTCAGGCGTCATATTCGAAATTGTGGCACGATCACCAATTGTCAAACCCGCCACACCCTCGCCAAAGAACTCTAGATAAGAAGACACCACACGCTCGTTACGCAAAAACTCGGTAATCGCTAAAACGATATCTGTTGCGGTAATACCGGGCTCGCGCTTACCCACCATTTTTACACCAATAATATCGGGAAGACGCATCATCGAGGCACGACCTAACATAACACTCTCGGCCTCTAAGCCACCCACGCCAATTGCAATGACACCTAGGCAGTCGATGTGAGGAGTATGACTATCGGTACCGACGCAGGTATCTGGGAAGGCAATACCATCGCGCACCTGAATAACTGGCGACATTTTCTCAAGGTTAATTTGGTGCATGATGCCATTACCCGCAGGTATTACATCAACATTCTCAAAGGCCGTTTTGGTCCATTCAATAAAATGAAAGCGTCCATCATTACGACGATCTTCAATGGCTCTATTTTTTTCAAAGGCATCAGGGTCAAAACCACCGTATTCCACCGACAGCGAGTGATCGACAATCAGTTGCGTTGGCACAACAGGATTTACCTTGGAAGGATCCCCCCCCTGATCGGCAATAGCATCGCGAAGACCGGCAAGATCAACCAGTGCTGTTTGGCCTAAAATATCGTGACAAACAACACGCGCAGGATACCAAGGGAAGTCGAGATCTTGCTTGCGCTCAATAAGTTGCTTAAGGGATGCCGTTAACACCGCGGGAGCACAACGACGCACTAACTGCTCGGCAAGTACTCGCGACGTATATGGCAGTGTTTTATAGCTGCCAGGCTTTATATCTTCTATCGCCGCACGGGTATCGAAATAATCTAAGCCGCTACTCTTAGGTAATGGTTTACGGTAGTTAGTATTCATAAATAGCTCTGTCTCTCTTATCTTCTGCGTATCTAATTGCATATCCAATGGGGGTCATAAGATATAAATCCCGCTGATCAATATTGCCCGTTAATCTCGCGGGCTAATCTTGCGGTTTATTCGCGCTGGTCAATAGGCACATACGTTTGATCGTCAGGGCCTGTGTAATTAGCGCCTGGACGAATAATTTTTCCATCAATTCGCTGCTCTATAATATGAGAGGCCCAACCAGAGACACGCGCAATAACAAATAAAGGCGTAAACATGGATGTGGGAACGCCCATCATGTTATAGCTCACGGCACTAAACCAATCGAGATTTGGAAACATCTTTTTCGCATCCCACATCACGGTCTCTAGGCGCTCGGCGACGTTGTACAACTGCATATTGCCCTGCTCGGCCGACAACTCCTCAGCGATTTTCTTAATAACCTTATTGCGTGGGTCAGAGATGGTGTAAACCGGATGTCCAAAACCGATCACAATCTCTTTATTGGCAACTCGTTCGCGTATATCTGCCTCAGCTTCATCGGCACTGGTGTAGCGGCTTTGAATATCGAAGGCGACTTCATTAGCGCCCCCATGCTTAGAGCCACGTAAGGCACCAATTGCACCGGTAATGGCTGAATAGATATCACTGTTGGTTCCGGCAATGACACGTGCGGTAAATGTGGACGCGTTAAACTCATGCTCAGCGTACAACACCAGTGAGGTATGCATCGCCTCTACCATAGATTCTGGAGGTGTTTGTCCATGCAGCAAATGTAAAAAGTGACCGCCAATCGAGTCGTCGTCAGTCTCTACATCAATGCGCTTGCCATTTAAGGCAAAGTGATGCCAATACAATAACATTGAACCAAGACTTGCCATTAGGCGATCGGCAATATTACGCGCCTCATTGATTGGATGCTCTTCTTTCTCGGGTATGCATGTCCCTAAAATAGAGACACCGCTGCGCATGACATCCATTGGATGGGCAGACGCGGGTATCGCCTCAAGTGCAAGCTTCACTGCATTAGGAAGACCTCGCATTGACTTTAACTTCTTCTTGTAAGCCTTTAATTCTGCTATGTTTGGTAACTTTTCATGAACTAATAAATACGCTATCTCTTCAAATTCACACGCTTTAGCAAGATCAAGAATATCGTAGCCACGATAGCTAAGGTCGTTGCCCGTACGGCCTACGGTACAAATGGCCGTGTTACCGGCAACCGTGCCGGATAAGGCAACGGATTTTTTTGGTTTTTTAGATAGATCAGCGGGGGCAGAATCTGACATAGTGTGTGCTCCTTTTTATAAAGTTTCGCATAACAATAAGCGGTTTAATGTACTTTTAGACGATTAACGATTAACAACTAAGAACAAGCACTAAGAGTTGTGATCAAATAAACTATCGAGCTTTTGTTCGTATTCGTGATAACCCAGATAATCGTAGAGCTCCATGCGCGGTTGCATGATATCGATGACTTTTTGCTGCGTGCCTTCCTCTCGCAACGATTGATAGACGTTTAATGCCGCGCGACTTTGAGCGCGAAACGCTGATAAAGGATATAAGGCCATGCTTACACCTGCGCTGGCCAGCTCATCGGTCGTAAACAATGGTGTGGAGCCAAACTCGGTGATATTAGCAAGTACTGGCACTTTAACGGCTTCTACAAATTCTCGATATTGGCTTAGCTCGGTCATTGCCTCGGGGAAAATCATATCGGCACCGGCTTCGACACAGGCACAAGCGCGATCAATAGCTGACTGCATGCCCTCAACGGCTAAGGCATCAGTACGTGCCATTACAACAAAATCAGCATCTGTTTTCGCATCGGCCGCCGCGCGGACACGGTCAACCATTTCGGCTTGCGAGACAATACTTTTGTTAGGACGATGACCACAGCGCTTTTGAGCCACTTGATCTTCAATATGCACAGCCGCAGCACCACCCTTTATCATTGCTTTAACGGTGCGAGCAATATTAAAAGCGCCGCCCCAACCTGTATCAATGTCGACCAATACTGGCAGCTCTGTTACATCGGTAATACGACGTAAATCAATAAGCACGTCCTCAAGAGAGGTAATACCTAAGTCCGGAATACCGCACGATGATGCAGCAACACCACCACCTGATATATATAAGGCCTTAAAACAAGAAGCCTCGGCGAGCTTCGCCGAATAAGCATTAATAGCGCCCACTACCTGAAGCGGGGCTTCCTCTTTAATCGCTTGCCTAAAGCGCTGTCCTGGTGATGTTAGTCCGGGTGATTTTGAGTTCATTTTCATTCTCGGTTACAGGTTTAATGTATATGGATATTTAGAAGCACTTAAATCTTTGTCTTTTAACATCCGTTCAATATTTTTTCGTGACGAGCGAATATGCAAGCGCATAAGCACTTCGGCCATTTCGCCATCACGATTCGCAATTGCATCAACAATATGTTCATGCTCGTTATAAGCTTTAGGCACTCGATTACCACGCATACCAAATTGATACCGATATAGACGCATTTGATAGTAAAGGTCATTACACAATAAATTGATTAGGCGAGCATTTTTACTACCCGTTATAATACGATAGTGAAAGTCGAGGTCGCCTTCATCTTGAAAATAAGCTTGCCCCTTGGTATGTTCTATCTCATTACCATGCTGACTTAATAGATTGCGCAGCGAATCAATCTCTTCATCTGTCATCTCAGTCGCTGCTAGACGGGCAGCCATACCCTCTAGCGCTTCGCGAACAAAATAAATATCAAGCAGCTGACCGCTACTCATTGTCATTACTCGCGCACCGACATTCGGCGTACGGATAACAAGACTGCAGGCCTCTAGGCGACCTATTGCCTCGCGCAATGGGCCACGACTAACACCATAAGTTTTTGCTAGTTCAGTCTCACTAATTTTACTTCCTGCAGGAATCGACCCCTCGACAATTGCTTGTCGTATTTGCCGAAAAACACTTTCCGCAATCGTAATCGCACCATCAACCTCAGAAGACGGCTTTGTTGATCTCAATCCAGACGAGAACGCTCCGGACCCTCTTTGCTCTCTGTGTTCGATAATTGCCATTATATGCGTCTCTTTAACTCTCGATTTGCTATCTATATGACTGCTTATATTTCTATTTATATAACTATTTATATAACTAGGCATTAACCGGCTGAGCATAACCAAGCGTTTTTAGCGCCTCTGAAATTTCATCTAAAATCAAAGGGTCATCAATCGTTGCCGGTGTTGTCCACTCTCGGCCATCTGCAATTTCACGCATTGTCTTGCGTAAAATTTTGCCCGAGCGAGTTTTTGGTAGGCGCTTTACCTGAGTCACCAGCTTAAAGGCGGCAACTGGGCCAATACGTTCGCGCATCATTGCAATCAATTCAGACTGTAAATCCGCTAAAGAAATCGTCTCGTTAGATTTCAATACAACAAGTCCTAGGGGTAACTCACCTTTAAAGCTATCGGCAACACCGAAAACAGCACATTCTGCAACCGCATGATGTGACGCCAACACCTCTTCTATAGCACCGGTAGAAAAAC
>CAXMPB010000161.1:0-13161 GCA_964195035.1 Cellvibrionaceae bacterium
ATAACTAACTGAATATCGATTTTGTATTGTACAGAAAAAGCATTAGTTAGAATGACTACGCTCAAAAATAGATGTAAATTTTTTGTCGATTATCAATCTTTACCAAACGTTATCTCAAGCTATCAACCAAATCATCTATCAAAGTTTCGTAAGCTCAAGGCCTCGGCAATGTGGGTTTGTTCAATGCGAGGTGAGGCGGATAAATCTGAGATTGTTTGTGCTACTTTAATAATGCGATGATAGGCACGCGCAGATAAGCCCAAAGTCTCTATAGCGCGACCAATCAATGCGCGTTCAGACTCACCGAGGGGGCAATATTGCTCTAATTGTTTAACGGATAGATCGGCGTTATTACAATATTGTCTCTTATACTGAATATCACGCGCGGCGATGACACGCCCTCTAATCGCTTTGGATGGTTCATTATCATTTTGTTTTTTTGGCCCCAGATTTAACTCGTCTATCGATAGTGAATTTACAGGTACGTGTAAATCAATTCTATCTAACAAAGGACCTGATATTTTTTTACGGTAACGTTGTACTTGTTCATGGGTACAGGTGCAACGCTGCTGGGCGTGTGTTGAACGGCTCGTTAAATATCCACAGGGACAAGGGTTCATTGCGGCGACTAGCTGAAAGCGCGCTGGAAAACTTAGCTGGGCACTCGCTCGTGAAATTTGGATTACTCCCGACTCTAAGGGCTCGCGTAATACCTCTAGGACTTGTCTTTGAAATTCTGGTAATTCATCTAAAAATAAAACACCGTGATGCGCTAAAGAAATTTCTCCGGGCTTAGGGTGACTCCCCCCACCAACAAGCGCAACAGACGATGCCGTGTGATGTGGATTGCGAAAAGGGGGGACTTGCCAATGTTGATATTTATGCCCACATAACGAATGAATACTAGCGACTTCTACAGATTGCGATTGTAATAGTGGTGGCATAATACTGGGGAGGCGGCTTGCTAGCATCGTTTTACCAGTCCCTGGAGGCCCATAGAATAGGAGGTTGTGGCCACCCGCAGCGGCTACTTCAAGTGCTCTTTTAGCATGGAACTGGCCATGTACATCTTGGAAGTCTGGTGTATTTTCTAATACTTTTGGCTGCTTAAATTGTATCAGTGGTAATTTATTTTTATCACTTAAATGCGCACAAACCTCGAGTAAATTAGACGCGCTGTAACTCTTGGTGTTCATACAGAGCCCTACTTCATCTGCATTATCTCTGGCAATAATTAATACGCGTTCAGATTCGCCACAAGCAATTGCGGCCGGTAAAACACCACTTACACCTCGAAGCTCACCTGTTAAAGCAAGCTCACCAATAAACTCTGCACCCTCTAGGATTGAATCTGGAATTTGTCCTGAGGCAGCCAGAATACCGACAGCAATAGCAAGATCAAAGCGGCCACCATCTTTTGGCAGATCCGCGGGAGCGAGGTTAATAGTGATTCGTCTAGCTGGAAATTCAAACTGGCTATTGATCAGCGCACTACGTACACGATCTTTACTTTCTTTAACCGCGGTTTCGGGCAAACCTACAATCGACAGGCACGGTAGACCGTTCGACAAATGAACTTCGACGGTGACTGCGGGGGCATCGATGCCAAAACGGGCGCGCGTATGAACAATGGCGAGAGACATGATTTGCATCCTGCAATATGAATTTTCAATCCTTGATAGAGATAACCTTATAGCAAACAGATAATCAAATCAATAATCTATCAAACCGAACAAATACGTATATGAACACAGAATAATTATTTTATTCCTTAAAGGCTTAGCGTATTATTAACGAAAATAATCTAATGGTTAGACTACCGTTAAGCCAACCAATCATATCTTAAACTAAGCGCACCCAAAACAACTTGAGCAATCTATGAATGATGCAATTTATCGCGAAATAACCGAATCGCTTTATACTCGAATCGAAGAACTTATTGATATCTTAATTGAGGATAATGATAGCGCTCTCGATTATGAAAACAATAGCGGTGTGCTATCGATTTTATGTGAAGACACCAACACACAAGTGATTATCTCTCGTCAACAAGCTAGTCACGAAGTATGGGTCGCCGCAAAATCGGGCGGATTTCATTGTGTTTATAAAAATGACGAATGGTTTTGCTCTAAAACCAATGAGAGTTTGGCAGAATTATTAACTCGAACCTGTAGCGAGCAGTCATCAAGCCCCGTCGATTTTTCTTGCCTTTAAATTACTTTAGACTTCTCTGATCAATAACTGCACGATTGATTTTATCTTCTAATAATTTTTTTATTTTTAGATAATGAACCGTGTGTAGCTCACCTGACTTGGATAAATTAAAACGGCAACGTGACAAGTCTATATCTGCAATATAATAATTATAGGTAGCGCCTATACTACTTCTTTGCGCAATTAGATTAACTAATGATTTATAAAAATGAGTCTCATCGTCCATTTCCGATAAAATGACATCATCAATATAAACCGTAAATTTAAAATCTTTATCTTTATAATCAACAACTGCATACATTGTGCCTACATTAGAGTCATCTAAACGAGAGCTAACAGATCTCCTTTTTATCTGTAGGCCTTTTTCATTCTGAGACATTTCGTGAAATGTTATTGGAAAAACATTTAAAGGCCCTACATCCATAGAAGACTGATCATCACGGCGATCATGAACAACTCGCAAAAAGCGATGTAAAGACTGCATCGACTCTAAGCCTTGATGGTAATTTACAACACATTGATGCCATGCACCCATTTCATCAATAAGTGTAACGTCAGCCATGCTATTTTTTGGATTAAAAAAAACTTGTATTGAATCTTGGCGGCTATACGCAGTAAAAATTTTCAGTGGATGATCGTGCATTGTCATGTCATCCATCCCCACTGGGCTATAATAGAACATGGGCGACATTAAATATTTTTTTAAACTTCTGTCGGATTCTAGCCATTGCATTTCATATTTTTTTTCGTGTATATGAATAGCAAGATATCGTTTATCAATACACATAATATATCGACCAGATACATTATTTTTAAAAAACAAATGGATATTTTTAAATATGAGCGCTAGACTCTCACGTAGCTTAGTTTCTTTATGGCTGTCAGAGTAATGAAAAATAATATCTGTTTCTTTTATATCAGCACTTTGCATTAAAGTACTGACGTACACTTCCAATACAGCCTCTAAAAAACATCCCCGCTTACTATTACAAATTATTTCATTCCAGCTATTAACAGAAAATAAATCAATGTGACAATCAAACATCAGCGATTTTTTATCCGCATTATCCAACAGTATTGAATCTGGCCGATAGTCCACCAAAAATATTAATTTCTTTAAATAAGCTGTTTTTTCAAAAAAAACATGCTCTGCTGTCTTTATAGGTAGCGGTATATTAGCAACAACAATCTTTCTTAATGATTCAATTAATTCTGAACGAAGACTACTTTTATCAAAGAATATTTTAGTGTCTGATAATAAAATACCATTACAATGAAGCCATATAATTAATTCAGCAAGTGTATTTTTTTTATTAATAGAATTACGTTGCTTATCCAATGCTACCCACAAATGTGTATTTTCTTTTTTCTGAAAAATTAATTTTTCCTCACCTAAATTTTCAGAAGACAATGGATTAATCCACTCAATTTTTCCAGACTTTCTCGAAAAAGCAGCATGCAACTTTCTACCCAATATATTTAATTCTTTATTTGATGCCTGTACTTTTATTTTTTGATCACGAAAAAAATCCATAATATGATGATAACTATGATTTAATTCATCAATAATTAAGCGTCTCTCTTCAAGCGTGTCTTTAATGTTCCAGCTTTTGTGATCATCTAATTTTTTTATATAAGCATCGTCCCAAGACCATAACTTTGTCATTTCATATAAAACGCTAGCTTTTGCTGACGTTTCATATCCATAGGAAAGCGGCTGTCCTAGTTTAAAATAAAAACAGCGCCGCAAAAACTCTAAGCGCTTCAACTGATTTGTAGATTGTAAATAGTCTTCTATACAATAGTATGCTTGCAAATAGGGATCAACATCCCAATGATGAATAATTTGTTTCTCGTCTACCTCATGTAATTGCTGCTTAAACAAATTAGACAAAATGAGTGGCTCAAATGACTCTTGGCAGTAAATTTCTAAAAGTAATAATTTAATGATCGATTTATAGGGTGAGTTTATGGCCTTATATAACTGCCAAATAGCCGAGCTAATGCATTCATCCGCAGGAATAGCACTGATATTTCCAAAGTCTACTAGCTTCTCTTCGGGTAATAAACGCTGTTGCTGAATTCTTCTGCAATATTTTTGATAGTCATATTCTTGGCTTGGGCTCACAAATATCCAAGCAGGTAATTGCCCCGCCCAATGGATAGCTGTTCGATAAAATTCGTCTAACAATAAATAATGCTGTGTGCTGCCACTGCCCTCATGATTAAACGCGTGCTTTTTTTCTTCTTGGAAGGTTTCGTTATTTATTAAAAAAAACGTAAGGTCTAACTCGTGTCGCTTTGACCATTCACTAATCTTCTTACACTTTTTATCAAGCTGCCGTAAAGATTCTTTATCGAGACCTGGCTGAAAACATACCCATAGATCAATATCGCTTTGACTGTTTTGCGCAATAGAGCCGAAGCTACCCATAGAGAATAATGCAAGGATGTCGGATTTTTTATTGGTGGACTGAGCAGGGTGAAAGCTTCTAGTTAATCGCTTTAATTCTTTTAACTGCTCACCTGAGGCATCGAAACTGTCAATGCCATAGGGCGTTGCTCTCGATATATAGCCAGGCAACATTGGATGGTTGAAGTGTAGCAACGAAGCTAATATATCTAAAATAAAGCGCTGAGATTGCTTTACCCCATCTTGCCCCAACTCAAAACGCGCTTGATTTAGTTTTAAAAAAGCGACGCGGACATTATTTAAATGATTCCTGTCAAAATTTAATGTCACTTTTTTAGCGATATGGGTGGTTTTAGTTGCCATTAACGAAGTATAGCGCTATCAGCTCTAAAATGTGACGTAATTGTCGTTTAAATCCTCTCATTATTTAGGGATATATCATCACTTTATAACATTCATTTCTAAGGGTTTGATACAGCAGACATTTACCAATAAAAATATAGCCGTCATCAAAGTCATCGTTACCATCAATCGAGAAATATCGATAACTATTTTCAGCACTTAGATCGACGCCACTCAAGATAGAAGCTTGATATCTAAGCACTAAACCTATCGCTACTAACTTGCCATCTTAACCGCTAATTGTATTAATTAAGCTCCGGCAGAGGCATCTCAAATTTTAAGTGGCCCATGACAATCAACTCATCCACATCATATCAGCCTCTAGAAATACACTCAAAGTCTTCTCACAGTGCGACAATCTTTCGCCATGAAGCAAAGATTTAGGTTCTATACTTATCGACAGGCGAGCAATACCAAGTGATATTTGTATACGCTAGCACGCAATACGTTTCTATATCTGCACTTGCCAGATAGCCAAGCCATCAATACACAGTAGCACTTGAGCCTAAGTCAGTCATTTACCATTGGATCAGTATCTTTGACCCTACGACTTTACACTTTAATCAGAGAGTGTATCAACTCCAAGGCTCGTATATTTTTATCTTCATCATTACAGTCCGACTCAGTTACTGTTGTGGCCATCTCCCATTAGCATCTATCTCGGCCATGTAGCCGATCTACAAATTACTCGTCTTATTAAAAATCCAGCGAACAGACCGCCTATCTAAAATAATTTATGCCCACGAATCCACCACAAATAAACATAATTTGATTCTTATCGGTCTCATCAAAAAAATTCTATAAGCCTTTGCATATATCACGGTATTTATTTGTATGGTAATTGTTCTAGAAGCTCATCACAAAATGACTTCATTCAACTGTGGCTCACCTGTCTGTTACCGTACCTATCAGACTGACTTTTCTTACTCGGTCAGACTTCATGTAAAGGCGCTTTTTTGATCTCTTGAACCTTAATCACTCAAGCAAAACATGAAACCATTATTTTATTGCGCCGTGATATCTAGTGGACATTGTTCGCAGCTGCGCAGGATTTGATTGTTCGACCTTACTCGTTGCTAGTATTTAATATCTGGCCAGATGCACTTTGTACGTTTTTATTTATTATAATAGAGGCGGTTATTGGCATACCGCTTGGCTTAATTTTTGTGTCCGTGTTGCCTCAAACCATCCTTAACATTATTTCTTTTTTTTATTTTTCTAATAACAAGTATTTTATTGGATGGTGTCATTTATAACGAAATATTAACTATTGTCAACTTTAACACTCACCGAATTTGTTGCCGGTTTTTTTTAATGACGTGACTGTTTCTGGCAAAGTTGTTGGAGTAAATCTTTAGCCTCTGTAACTTTTCCGTCAGAAAAATTAAAGCAACAATAGCTGCCACTATTGTATAATGGATATGATTTTATACTCGCCTTATCATTACAGTTATTTATACAAGAGAATTTAAAATAAGTGTTAGATAGCGTGCATACCTATAACTTTAGGTATTGTGATTGGCATAAAATTATTTGGGAATTTCGATGAGAGGAGGCTATGACTACTCTTTACTGGCTTTATTACTGCTTTCTATTATCAATCTTTTCGAAACAATCAGCACTAGAACCGAGGACATTACAACTATTCAGATTAGCTATTTCTTATTGCCTTACTCATCGCTTTTATTACATAACAATCACTAAGACAATAATGCATCCGTGCTAAAAACTGTGTGATCATGTGTTTATTCATTGACAATTCAATTATAAACTTCATGGCACCTATCCCGCAATACCAACAAATGTGTATGTCTGTGCTTCAGTATTTTCAACATAATTTTTAATGACAGCTTTTGATGACCGTAAGCTTTTAACAAGAACTGGCTTTTTAATTTTAGTTGCCGAGTAATCAGCAGAACTTTTTTTAGGCGAATGTAAAATAGCAGTGTTCATTTTCGTATCCTCTTTATAGCATTTTTTTGTTAATAGTAGCAGCTCATTAATTATTGACCGTTCGCGATCAATTGAACATAGCAAAAGTATACGTATTAAAAACTCACATTCAACGAATCTAATTGACTAACCTTATACCGAAAAGTTATTTGTTTTTTATTGTCATTTCACGGGCATGACTTTTAGTAAAAATGAGACCAATAGACTCAGAGATTTTAAAAAAAAGACTTTAAAGAGCCGTATCAAGTATAAGCATATTACTTACTGCTATATGCTTATCTACATAAGATATAAAGAGAAGATATAGAGGTAAGCCTTAACTTCACGCAATATTTTAGTTTAAGGCTTAATGAAAGGAAGCGGTTCAATACAGAAGAAAATATAACTATTCATTTAATATTTTTGGCCAATTTTTATCGGCATCAACAATATATTGTGCTTGATTGTTTAACCATTTTTTATTTATTTTTCGATTGTAATTTAAGTACAACTTATCATCAACAATTGTAAAAAGATCTGGCTCAATACTCGCTGTTGTATTTTGAGAGACAGCATAAGCACACCAACCACCATACTGTGGCGCATACTTATCGGGACTTACACTAAATAAGTCTAGATTTTTTTGGCTGCTAAAAAGCCATTTAGCGCCCTTCCATTGGTACTGATATTTTTTATTTCCCTCAACGGCCTTCTCTTGCGTGAAATATGCAACAGTGTCGTAACCTTTGATGGCAGAGCTACTAAAAAATCCCGTATATATTTCATCAATTGCCAAGGTATTCATCGATACTAAGCATAACCATAATGCAAAAGTACCCATTAAGGTTTTAGCCGTATTAATTTCATTGCATAGCTTCATGACAAATCCTTTGATAATAAGTTAACCACTAGAAAGACAGTCACTCTTAATAAAAGTTTACTTTATCAGGTTATATTGGGCACCGAGAGCTTCAATAATTTCTGCTCTAGGATTGTCAGGCAGTTGTAATTCTGTACCAGTGATTTTTTCTGCCATCGATAAGTACGTCTCAGATACACCTATTAACATATCGACAGGTAGCGCATTATTGTGGGCTAAAGACTCGCGCTCTGACATACGCTCTTTATTTAATAATATATCAGGGTCGGGAAAATAGGCTAATAAGTTCTGTCGAAACGCCTCTTTTGACTGCTCTATCACATCACCGCGCTTAAAGGACTGCCCATCCCAAATACGCGATGAATCAGGTGTACCCACCTCGTCCATATAAATTAGCTTTTCTTTGCCTGATTTATCTATAACATATCCAAACTCAAATTTTGTATCGACAAAAACCTGATCCACCTTTGCAAGCGCATCACTAATTACCTCAAAACCTTGTCGAAGAAGATGCTCATATCGATCTATATCTTCCACTTTAGAAAAATTAAACGCAGCAAAATTTTGCTCGATATCTCGACGTGTAATATTAACGTCGTCAGCCTCAGGAATACCCGGAATACCCGTTAAAATACCTTTTGTCGACGGGGTCATAAGCAAGTGCAATAATCTTTGATTTTTTTGTAAATTATCTTCTAACTTTATCCCGCAAAAAACACGCTCTCCCTGACTATAGGCGCGCCACATAGAACCGGTAATATATTGACGGCAAATCGCCTCTATTTTTAAAGGCTTAGCCTTTTGAACAATCCATACAAAGGGATGAGGAATATCGAGTATATGGCTATCGGCAAGATCATTGTCTTTAAATAGAGAAAACCAATGGTTAGAAATTGCATTCAAAGCAGCGCCTTTGCCAGGCACACCACGTAGGTCGCCCTCGCCATGCCAAATACAATCGAAAGCAGAAATACGGTCACTGATAACCATAACGGCTAATAGCGAATCTGGCGCAACATCGTAGCCTTTTTGCTCGATAAGTCTGGCGCTGTCCTCGGCTGTCAGCCAATAAACAGACCTTACTTTACCGCTATGAACGGGCCCTGAAGTACGAATGGGGATATTATTATTTACAGCCAGAACACGCTCGGCAAGACTCATACTTAAGGACCTATTAAGAACTAACGTTTAGTGAAAATAGTATTACATATAATACCCAAGACCCCCTCCAAAAATAGCGACCGTTGCGAAATATAATTTCCGCAATAGATCAGTTTATTCTCAGACAACCCTCCAGACACCAATAAAATATACGGCATGAATAGTATCAAATTTGTATGACTCTAACACTATCCTGTTGCTATAAATCTAGGCGTCTGTGGGGCTTAGGAAAAATCAACTGGGGTGTTGGTAGATGATATAAAAAATGGCATAAAAAAAGGCCTTAACTAATTAAGACCTTTTTTAAGTATTGACTGATGAATAACTTGATCAATATAGGTCTTACTGCAACTTGAATTGCTCTACTAGGGCTTGCTGGTGCTTAGCTAATGCAACCATTTTTTTACTATCGACAACAATTTGAGAGGCATCTTCAGAACAACCTTCAGACATATTAGCGATGACTTGAATACTGTCGGATACTTCACCGCAGGTGATATTTTGCTCCTCAGCTGCCGCGCCGATATTATCGCTCATAGAACGAATTTGGCCTAAATGATCAACCATTTCATTTAATGCAGTAAATGATTTATCAATGCCGACTACACTTTGCCGAACCTCGTTAGAGCTGTCCTTCATAATCGTGACTGCCTGCGACGCACCTTGCTGCAATTTTTGAATAATACCCTGAATTTCTTCTGTTGACTCCTGTGTGCGGCTAGCAAGTGTTCTCACCTCATCGGCAACAACTGCAAAGCCGCGACCTTGCTCACCTGCACGAGCAGCCTCGATAGCTGCATTTAGTGCCAACAAGTTTGTTTGCTCTGCGATGCCACGAATCACATCGAGAATATGCCCAATGGAATCAGAGTCTTCATTGAGACGATTAATAACATCCGTGGCGTTACCAATATTATCTGATAATTCTTGGATCATACGGGTATTTTCATTCATTATTTGGCGGTTATCGCTGGCACTCTTATCGATATCCGCAATTGCTTGCTGGGCCTCTAATGTACTTTTAACAACACCTTTAACACTACTAACCATTGCCGCCATTGAATCGGATACCTTACTAGCTTTCTGGCTTTGCTCCGACATGTGCTGTTTAGTTTTGGCACTTAATCTCGCCGTATCACTAGTGCTCTGTGTTACTTGATGACAACCATCATGAATTTCTCGGATAGTGCTCAATAACTTTTCTGCCAATTGATTTACCCAATTAGAGAGATCCGCAAACTCATCCCGACTAATAACGTTGATTCGCTGTGTCATATCACCATCGGCCATGACTCTTAACATTACCATCATTTCTTTTAATGGCTTCTTAATACTACGGCAAACCGAGACGCCAATTATAATTGCAATAAATACCGATAAGATACTTAGGCCAATATTCGTTTGCTTAGCACCCGTAGCAGTCGCTACAGCCCCTAACCCTGCTTCTTTTTCTTTACTCTCAACCAAAATCATTAATTCATTAATTTTAAAACTTGCACCATTGATCATCAAGGTTAAATCAATCAGCAAGGTTTGTATTTCATTTGCTCGCTGTAACTGCTGCTCGGCCAATACTAATACACCCGCTTTTCCATCCAGAGTTTTATTAATCTTATCGAGTTGCTGCTTGATTTCAGATGCCGTATCGGCATTAATTGTGGCTAATTTAGCGTTGCGAGCAAGCATTGCTTTAAAGGTATTACGCGATTTTGTCGTTACTGTCTGCATGGCTTTTACCGTGCTTATACTGCGCAATAAATCAACATTTTCAACCACAACGGCTAGTTGCGCAGACAACGTCGTTGCAGCAGATATCTCTTTATGGCCATCACCATAGGCGACTAAATCATCTAAGTCGGCCTGAAAAGAACTCATCGCTTTTTGTAAGGCTTGCTGGCTTTTTTGATAGGTTGGAGATGCCGCAACAAACTCACGATGAGTTAATAACGCTTTTTTTGAATTATCTAAATATTGTCGAGCAAGGCCAGAGGTCTCATCTAAAAGGGTAATAACCTCAGGATATTCTTTGGCCGCAAGCGCCTGCAGGTTATCGCGGCTTGCGAGATAAGCTTGGTATTGCTGCCCAAAAGATTGCTCATATTCATCAAGCAAGGCGGCATCTTTTGCAAATAAGAACTGCATAACAGCACGATTAACTGACAGTAACGACACCCCCATCGTACCGCTGTTGACCAACATCGGTACACTTTGTTGGCTAGAGGCAACCATTCTATCGTTTAATTTATTTAAACCTTTGTGAGAATAGACGCTCATAATCAGCATCAGCAAAACTAAAAGGCTGAAACCAGCTCCAATACGTTGTGTTACCGTTAAATTAACTGATAGCTTCATTTAATTCTCTCATTTTTAGGCAGTTGTTCAATGTATTTTATCTATTGCTTTTCATCAGCAAAAATATTCCCTTACATATGACCTTAGCATAAGATTTATAGAACACATTAAAACCGTGAAGAATCTATTATTAGCTCTATTCTTCTTTTAAGAAATACTAGTCGCATGAAAATTAATTCGACATACCTTTTTTTAAAGGCCGATTTATTAGACGTGCACTTATTATTAGAACTTATGAATTAGAAAATGGGCATAAGGATTATAATGACAATCACTGGGTCATTTTTGACATTGCGTACAATAAACACTAGATCGGTGAGACTGTCGAATTTCTTTTAGAGGCTTGGCACAGGTCACACAGGGTTGCCCTTTGCGGCCATACACATTGAGTTGCTGGACAAAATAACCGGGCTTACCGTCACCACCCACAAAATCTTTAAGCGTTGTCCCACCTTGTGCAATTGATCTCTTTAATACAGTTTTAATCTCATCCACAAGCATCGTATATTGCTTAGCGGTTACTTTGCCTGCAGCTTTTGATGGTCTTATCCCAGCTGAAAATAAGGCTTCATTGGCATAAATATTACCGACACCAACCACAACATGGCTATCCATAATAAAAGCTTTGATATCTTTTGTACGCTTACGGCTTTGCCTAAATAAATACTCGCTAGAAAAATCATCGGTTAACGGCTCCGGCCCTAAATGCGCCAGTAGTTTATGCGACTCGATATCATCCCCTGTCCATAGAACAGCTCCAAAACGCCTTGGATCGTGATAGCGCAGACAAACATCCGAGAAGATTATATCTACATGATCGTGCTTTTTTACGGACTCTTCAGGGCTAACAACGCGCAAGCTGCCCGACATACCCAAGTGAATTAACATATGTCCATGAGTAAACTTAAAAAGTAGGTATTTTCCACGTCGATGAATATCGAGTAGTTGGCGGCGTAATAAAACAGAGGTTAATTCGTTAGGTATCGGCCACCGCAGAGAGGGTTGTCGAACAATAACGCCACTGATTCGCCGCCCTAGAACATGAGGACTGATACCCCTAAGAGTGGTTTCGACTTCTGGCAATTCAGGCATAGCACGCTCGTCAAATACTTAACCCCGAGAGGTTATTCGAGAATATAAATATAGAGAATCTTATTAGCTGACATTAAAAACCCGACTAATGTCGGGTTTTTAAAAATATCATCAAGCAATAATTAGGTAGTATTCTACTTAATCTTACCTTCTTTATAGATCACATGTTTACGAACAACAGGGTCAAACTTTTTGATTTCCATCTTTTCAGGCATGGTGCGTTTATTTTTATCTGTAGTATAAAAATGACCAGTACCTGCAGATGAATTTAGACGAATTTTATCGCGCATTAGACTATCCTCAAATTGCTTAATTATTTTACGCTATATCTAAAAAACTAACCTAACTAGTAAAGCCAGATAAAATATGCAGATATAACGTTGCTTTAAAAACGAGCCGCTAATAGCGACTTAAACTTTCTCGCCACGTGCACGCAGGTCAACAAGTATTTTGTCGATTCCAAGCTTATCAATAATACGCATGCCTTTAGTCGATACGCGTAGCTTAACAAAGCGCTTTTCTGATTCAACCCAGAAACGATGGCTATGTAGATTAGGCAAAAAACGACGTTTTGTATGATTTTTTGCGTGAGAAACATTATTTCCAGTGACTGGGCGTTTACCAGTAACCTGACAGACTTTAGACATAACTTGCCTCTATGTACGTTACGATGCCATTGTAATCGAAATATACAATGGCTTGAATTCAGTTAGCT
>CAXMPB010000162.1:0-7478 GCA_964195035.1 Cellvibrionaceae bacterium
TATAGAGGCTATATTTATGAGTAAAGAAATATTATTGGTGGCCGAGGCCGTCTCTAACGAAAAGGGCGTCGATCCAGAAGTTATCTTCGGGGCGCTTGAGCTTGCATTGGCCACAGCAACTAAAAAACGCTATGACGAAGACTCTGAAATACAGGTCGCTATCGATCGTAAAACAGGTGCTTACGAGACAACACGCAGCTGGGAAGTTGTTGCTGATGATGTGCTTGCCTTGCTAGGTACGCAGTTGACTACAGAAGAGGCAATAGAGAAAGAGTCGAGCCTAAAACCTGGCGACATTCATACAGAGTCGGTTGAAAATATTGGCTTTGGTCGCATCGCAGCACAAATTGCAAAGCAAGTTATTGTGCAAAAAGTACGAGAAGCAGAGCGTGAGCAAGTTGTAGAGGAATATCGTGATCGAGTTAAAGACCTAGTAAGTGGTTCTGTTAAGAAGGTAACTCGCGACAATATTATTGTTGATTTAGGTAATAATGCAGAAGGTCTTCTTCCTCGTGAAGAATTGGTTGGCCGCGAAATATTCCGGGTTGGTGATCGTATTCGCGCCATTTTGGTGGACATTAGAAGCGAAGTTCGTGGTCCACAATTGTTTTTAAGTCGAGCTTGTTCTGAAATGCTCGTTGAGTTATTTCGTATTGAAGTTCCCGAAATTGCAGAAGAAATTATTGAGTTAAAAGGTGCCGCACGGGACCCAGGTTCACGCGCTAAGATTGCGGTAAAAACCAATGATGGGCGTATCGATCCTATTGGCGCATGTGTTGGTATGCGCGGCGCGCGCGTACAGGCAGTTTCTAACGAATTAGGCAATGAGCGCATCGATATCATTTTGTGGGACGATAACCCTGCCCAATTTGTTATCAATGCCATGGCTCCTGCAGAGATCGAGTCGATTGTTGTCGATGAAGAAACGGGTTCTATGGATGTTGCTGTCGCCGAGGAAAATCTTGCGATGGCCATTGGCCGTGGCGGTCAAAATGTACGCTTAGCGGCTGAGCTTTCCCAGTGGGAAGTGAATGTTATGAGTGTTGAACAATGGGAAGAAAAGCAACAAAAAGAAGCTGGCAGTCAGGTAGAATTGTTTATGACAGCCTTAGATGTCGATGAAGACACGGCGGCTGTTCTTGTTGAAGAAGGCTTTGCCAGTCTTGAAGAAGTAGCCTATGTTCCATTAGAAGAAATGCTAGACATTGAAGGCTTCGATGAAGATATTGCCAATGAGCTACGCTCGCGTGCAAAAGACGCTTTGTTGACAAAAGCACTTGCCTCTGAAGAAGAGCTAGAGGGTGCGGAGCCTGCGGAAGATTTGTTGACAATGGAAGGTATGGATAAAGTATTAGCCGTTATTCTTGCTAAGCGTGGCATTATCACGATGGAAGATTTAGCTGAACAATCGGTTGATGAGCTGTCAGATGTTGAAGATATGACAGATGAGCGCGCTGCGGCGTTGATTATGAAAGCCCGTGAACCTTGGTTCGCTGAAACAGGAGCTGATGAATAACACATCGGGAATAAATCATGGCGGATGTAACAGTTAACGATCTCGCTACATTAGTGGGAACCTCAGTAGAGCGTCTATTGGGACAAATGAAAGATGCAGGGCTCTCGCAAAGCTCGGCTGCAGATTTAGTGTCTGACGCTGAAAAGAAAACATTGCTGACATCGCTTAAGGCGAGTCATGGTGATGACGATACGGCGCCGAAGAAAATTACCTTAAAGCGTAAGACTACGACCACACTAAAAGTTGGCAGTGGCTCGGCCCGTAAAACGGTTAATGTAGAAGTACGAAAAAAACGTACCTACGTTAAGAGAGATGAGAGCGATGGCTCAGAAGTCGTAGAAGCCGAGGTTGATGAAATACTTGAAGCCGATGTCGTCGAGACAGTTCAAGATACTGTTGATTCGGTGTTGACTGAAGATACAGTTGTCGAGCCTGAAGTTGTCGAGCCTGAAGTTGTCGCTGCCGATATCCCGTCAGCTCCAGCCCCAGCTCCAGCTCCAGCTCCTACGTATGTTCCCGTAAGAAGTGTACTGGTCGATGATGCAGAGCAAAAGCGTCAAAATGCAATCACTACAAGACGAGCTGCTGAAAAAGAGCAAAAAGAAAAAAATGCACGCTTGATAGCAGAGCGCACGGCTAAAAAAGCAGAACCTGATAAAAAAGATGTTAAGCATCTTGATCCTCGGCAGAAAAAAGCTGAAGCAGAGGTGTTAGCGCAAAAAGCACAGCAAGAAGAGGAGCGCGGTAAGCACGGTAAGAAAAAACATACTGATGCACCTGCTGAGCAAGAGCCACGAAAGAATAAAACGATCCGTCGTGGTTTAGGGCCGAAGAAAACAGGCCACAAAGTAGCGATTACTCGTCTTAGTGATGATTATGAAGAAGATGAAGTCAAACGTCCTCGGTCCGCTCGTGGTGGTCGTTCAAATAAGCATGGCTTTAAAAAACCAACAGAGAGAGTTGTTATTAACGTAGAAATTACCGAAGGCATTACCGTTAGTGAGCTTGCCGGCAAAATGAATGTTAAATCTAATGTGTTAGTGAAACAGCTAATGAAATTAGGTGTAATGGCAACCATTAACCAACCGCTCGACCAAGAAACTGCACAGCTCATTGTTGAAGAGCTTGATCATAAAGTCGTTATGGTCAGTAGTAACGCAGTTGAAGAGAAGCTATCCAAGGATCTGACAACAATGGGCGAGAGGATTTCAAGAGCGCCTGTTGTTACCGTAATGGGTCACGTTGATCACGGTAAAACATCACTGCTTGATTATATTCGTAATGCCAAAGTAGCCTCCGGTGAAGCCGGTGGTATCACCCAGCATATTGGTGCTTATCGCGTTAAAACTGATCACGGTGAAATTACCTTCCTAGATACTCCAGGTCACGCTGCCTTTACCGCTATGCGTGCCCGTGGTGCACAATGTACCGATGTGATTATTTTAGTTGTTGCCGCAGATGATGGCGTTATGCCGCAAACCATAGAAGCTGTTGCGCACGCTCGTGCGTCCGGTGTTCCCATGGTTGTTGCCGTCAATAAATGCGATAAAGAAGGCGCTGATCCCGAGCGCGTTAAAAGTGAATTAGCGGCAAAAGACGTTATCTCCGAGGAGTGGGGTGGTGATGTTCAGTTTATTAATGTTTCTGCTCATACTGGTGAAGGTGTCGAGCAATTACTTGAAGCTATCTCGCTGCAGGCCGAGCTACAAGAGCTGACAGCAGAGATCGATTCTGCTTCTAAAGGTGTTGTAATTGAGGCTCGCATTGATAAAGGTCGCGGTGTCATTGCTACAGTTTTGGTTCAATCGGGTACGCTTAGAACCGGTGATATTTTATTGGCAGGCCAAAGTTACGGTCGTGTACGCGCCATGACTAATGAGACTGGCAAGCAAGTAGGCGAAGCAGGTCCATCTACACCGATTGAAATTTTAGGTCTTGATAGCCCGCCAAATGCCGGTGATGAGTTTGTGATTGTTCCCGACGAGCGACGCGCGCGTGATGTTGCAGAATATCGAAGTGAGACTGAACGTCAAGATCGCCTAGCGCGGCAGCAAGTAGCTAATCTTGAAAATATGTTTGTCGGTATGACTAGCGGTGAGAAGAAGGTGTTGCCGGTTGTTGTTAAAACCGATGTGCGTGGTTCGCTAGAAGCAATTCTTGCAGCACTTGCTGATATTGGTAACGACGAAGTACAAATTAATGTTATATCATCTGGCGTTGGTGGTATTACCGGTAATGACGCTAACCTTGCAATGACCTCTGGTGCGATTGTTATTGGCTTTAATGTACGAGCTGATACTACCGCGCGAAGAACTGCAGAAGCTGAAGGTATCGAGGTTCGCTACTACAGTGTTATTTATCAGCTGCTAGATGATGTCAAGAGTGCGTTAGAAGGGATGTTAGATCCCGAGCGTGTTGAGACTATCGTGGGTATTGCCGATGTGCGTGATGTATTCAGTTCGCCTAAGTTCGGTCAGATAGCTGGTTGCATGGTAACCGAAGGTACGGTTTATCGTAGTAAGCCTATCCGTGTATTACGTGAAAATGTTGTGATTTATGAAGGCGAATTAGAATCACTTCGTCGCTTTAAAGATGATGTTAATGATGTTCGCAACGGTACTGAGTGTGGTATCGGTGTTAAAGATTATGACGTTAAAGTCGGTGATCAAATCGAAGTCTTTGAAGTTACCCAAGTAAAGCGCACACTTTAAGTCTTCGAATATACATTTTTTGACAATGTGTCTTTTGATTATACAAACTAATTTGATAGCGTTTAGTTATTAAGTTGGTTTGTATGCATCTATTATTAAAAATATTGATAATAACTATTTATACACTTATTTTTAAAACTATTATTACAAATATTTTTATAACTATATTTATCGGAGAGCGAGATAATGGCTAGAGAATTTACTCGTGCAGACCGAGTCGCCGATGCTGTTAAACGTATTCTTGCCAGTTTAATACAGCAAGAGATTGGTGACCCGCGTGTAGGGATGGTTAATGTGAATGATGTTGTTGTCTCTCGTGACCTCGCCATCGCCAAAGCTTATATCACCTTTATTGGTCGCGATGATGATGCTCAATGTGCTGAAGGCACCGTTGTACTTAACAAGGCCGCTGGTTATTTACGTACTCTGTTAGCTAAAAAATTAAGTCTCCGCACAACGCCTAAACTACAATTTTTTTACGATAAAACTCCCATTCGTGGACAGGCACTATCAAGTTTAATTGATCGTGCCCTTTCAGAAGATAAGTCAAGAGCGTCTTCGGACGAGGTTACACAAGTCGACTCCGACACATCTCGAGACCCTAAGTAGACATCTATGGGACGCCGACCTAAATGGGGCAGAGCTATTAATGGTGTTTTGCTGCTCAATAAAGACACGGGAATGACCTCAAATACTGCATTGCAGCAAGCGAAGCGCTTATTTTTTGCAAAGCGTGCAGGTCATACCGGTAGCCTCGATCCTTTAGCAACGGGCGTATTGCCAATTTGTTTTGGTGAGGCAACAAAATTTTCTCAACATTTATTAGATGCCGATAAGTGTTATTTAAGTACCTATCGTCTCGGTGTTAGAACTGATACTAGTGATTGCGATGGCGAGATTGTTGAGCGACGTTCAGCAACACATATTACACAGGCAGTGATAGAGGCGATACTGCCAGAATTTAGGGGTGATATAACCCAAGTGCCTTCTATCTATTCAGCATTAAAATACCAAGGTAAACCACTTTATAAGTGGGCGCGTGAAGGCTTAGTGATACCGCCAGAGGCCAGAAAGTGTCGGGATCTAACCATTTATGATTATCAAATAGTGGCTTTTCGCCAGGCAGGGGCTAATAAAGAGAGCTCTGTTAATGATGATGCTTATTGCCCTGAGCTAGATGTTTTAGTCCATTGCAGTAAGGGGACGTATATTCGGACGCTGGCCGAGGACTTGGGCGAAAAATTGGGTTGTGGGGCACATGTTATTAAGCTTCATCGTCAAGCCGCAGGTCCATTTAGTGATGTTGATGCGATTAACTTAGCAACCTTAGGCGCGGCGCGCGGTGAGTCTGATCCAGAATTGCTCGATCATTACTTGAAGCCAATGGATGCGACAATACAAGATATTCCTAAAGTCGAAATCACTGATGACATGGGTGCCTACTTTAATCAAGGGCAGCCTGTTATGAGTGTCGAAGCCTATCGTTCGGCTAAAGAAGGTGGTATGGTGCGCGTCTGTCTTGAAGATGGCCAATTTTTGGGCGTTGGGGAGCTACATGATGGCAATATTGCGCCAAAAAGAATTGTTAATTATTGAGCTTGAAAGATAAGTATTCGGCGCAATAATTATAAGGAATGTATCAAGAGGCAAACGCTGCTTGGTGTATAGGTTTGCTGATGGCAACATTAGCAGGCATTGACTTGTCTATAAATATGCATGGGCAGGCCATTCTTAACTAGAAGTAGGTTTCTTAGTGATTATGTTATTAATTATCTACTTTTGCATATTATAAAGAGGATAGACAACATGGCATTAGATGTCGAAGAAAAAGCAGCAATCGTTAAAGATAACCAGCAAGGCGAACGCGATACAGGTTCTCCTGAAGTTCAAGTTGCGTTATTAACGGCAAATATCAACAAGTTACAAGGTCACTTTGCTGACCACAAACAAGATCACCATTCTCGTCGTGGTCTTATTCGTATGGTTAATCAGCGTCGTAAATTACTTGATTATCTTAAGCGAAAAGATTTAGCACGTTATGCTGACTTAATTAAAAAGTTAGGCCTGCGTCGTTAGTCCCCATAAAAATGCCCGCATTAGCGGGCAGTTTTTATTGTAAATTTCTATTTGTTTGGCATCTCATATTTCATTCTTACTTATTAATAAAATAGTGATCAATGCATTCCTTATCCCAAACAAATTATTGTTTTTTAAAAGTGGCCATTAATATTATTTATTAACCTTAGCTATTACTCTTAGTTATTAATAATGGCCGATAGCAGTATTATGTGTTTAAAGCTGTATTGTAAACACATAAATTTAAACAGATGGTAATTTAACAAATAGTAACAGTATTAAATGTATCGCTAGCCAAAAAACTAGTGACAAAGAATTGAAAGTAAATAGAACCCAAAAGAGAAGGATAAAAGCGTGAATCCGATTATTAAAGAATTTAAGTTTGGTGACGATACCGTCACTCTAGAAACTGGACGTATTGCCCGTCAAGCCTCTGGTGCTGTAATGGTAAGCATTGGTAAAACTCAAGTATTGACAACCGTTGTTGGTGCTAAGTCTGCTCGCGCAGGCCAAGATTTTTTCCCGTTATCTGTACATTACGTCGAAAAAGCGTATGCGGCAGGTAAAATTCCCGGTGGTTTCTTTAAGCGTGAAGGTCGCCCAAACGAGAAAGAAACACTAACCTCACGTCTTATTGACCGTCCTATTCGTCCGTTGTTTCCTAAGGGTTACATGAACGAAGTGCAAGTTGTTTGTACGGTAATGTCTGCAGAGAAAAATGTTGATCCAGATATAGCAGCTTTGATTGGTACTTCAGCAGCAATAGCCATATCAGGTATCCCATTTTCAAGCACAGTAGGTGCAGCACGTGTAGGCTATACCCAAGAGTCTGGTTATACCTTAAACCCAAGTTATTCTGCATTAGCAGAATCAGAATTAGACATGGTTGTTGCGGGCACACAAGATGCAGTATTGATGGTTGAGTCAGAAGCGAATGAATTACCAGAAGATATAATGTTGGGTGCTGTTTTATATGCACACCAAGAAATGCAAGCCGTTGTGCAAGCGGTTGCAGAGCTCGCTAAAGAATGTGCTAAACCAATGTGGGAATGGGCAGCAGAGCCTGAAAATGAAGTGTTAACAGCAGCGGTAACCGAACAATTCGGTGCAGCAATTGAAGATGCATATAGCACTACCGATAAAATGGAGCGCTACTCTAAGCTAGGTACATTGCG
>CAXMPB010000163.1:0-4945 GCA_964195035.1 Cellvibrionaceae bacterium
CTGTTACCTCACACCACTTAACTCATGATTTAATTATGATAATAATAATTACATAATTACATAACCAGAGGTGGCAATATGAGTACAGTCTTAATGATTACGGGTGATTTTGTTGAGGACTATGAAAACATGGTTCCATTCCAAGCTTTGATAGCCATGGGGCATGAAGTACATGCCATATGCCCAGGAAAAAAAGCCGGCGAAAATATTGTTACCGCCATACACGATTTTGAGGGCGATCAAACCTATACTGAAAAACGTGGCCATAACTTTACTCTTAATGCGACATTTTCAAATATAAATCCATCAGATTATGACGCACTCTATTTACCCGGTGGACGCGCGCCAGAGTACCTTCGACTTGATCCTGATGTCATATCAATGATTCGTCATTTTTTTGAAGCTAAAAAACCTGTTGCATCGATTTGTCATGGACCACAATTGTTAACTGCTGCCAATGTCGTTAGTGGGCTCAAGGTATCGGCGTATCCAGCATGTGAACCCGAAGTAACACAAGCGGGGGCAACCTATGTTAACCTTGAAATGGACGAGGCGATAACGGATGGTTTGCTTGTTACAGCCCCTGCATGGCCGGCTAATGCTGAGCTTGTTAAACAATTTAATTTATTATTGGTCTAATTAAATATGTGTGGTTTATTTATCGAAGCAAACGACAGCTTATGGAGCTCATCGACTAAATCGATGAGGGTTGACGGTGTTGTTACGTCCATACGTCTAGAAAGTTTTTTTTGGATTACGCTAGAAGAGATTTCTGTGCGAGATGATTTATCAGTTGCCCAAATGATGACTAAACTCTACCTTGAGGCCATTGATGCAGACCATGACATTGGTAACTTCACGTCTTTTTTACGCGTCTGCTGCTCAAGATACTTATCGCTAGTGGCCGATGGGCGCATAACCAGAGATACTTCAATACCACTCGCAGATATTAAAGCCACGCCTATGTTAAATATAGAAAAAAAAGATATGCTCAAAAGACAGCAAGCGATTACTTTACGTCGAACCAGCAACAGCACAATTAATTAACCCCTGTTGCCCCGTCCTAACAAAAAGGCCTTTAGTCAACTAAAGGCCTTTTTTAAAATAAGTCTTACTCACTACCTTTTATAATTAGGCGCTATTTGCGATCGCACAACTCTTGCGCTTCTTTAACATTGAGCGTGCCTTCATAAATCGCGCGCCCCGTTATTGCACCAACAATACCGTGATGTGCTTGCGCTTTAAGCGCGGTGATATCACTGATATCGGTAATGCCGCCAGAGGCAATCACCGGAATAGAAGATGCCTGCGCCATAGCGACAGTTGCTTCAACGTTAACCCCTTGCATCATACCGTCGCGGGCGATATCCGTATAAACAATAGCCGACACACCATCACTCTCGAAGCGCTTGGCTAAATCAGTGGCTTGTATTTCAGAGACCTCTGCCCAACCATCGGTTGCCACTAAGCCATTTTTTGCATCGAGGCCCACAATAATATGCCCTGGAAATTGCAGGCACATCTCTGTAATAAATTCTGGCTCTTTAACGGCTTTAGTACCAATAATGACGTAATCAACACCGGCGTGTAGGTATTGCTCAATAATTTCGCCGCTGCGAATACCACCGCCAATTTGAATCGGTAATTTAGGAAATGCTTTTGCAATTTCTGTCACCACATCGCCATTAACAGGCTCGCCGGCAAAGGCACCATTAAGATCAACTAAATGCAGGCGCCTACAACCTTGGTCAACCCACTGCTTAGCAAATTCGACGGGGTTATCACCAAAGACGGTTGACTCATCCATTAGGCCTTGACGCAAGCGCACACATTGACCATCTTTTAAATCTATTGCAGGGATAATTAACATGGTGCTTTATACTCTTTAAACGATAATTAATAAAATTTAGTTTCAAACAATCACTTAGGGATATGTCATTATATATTTACAGCTGGCCATCCCAAGCAACAAAGTTTTTTAACAGTTTAAGCCCATTAGTGTGACTTTTTTCGGGATGAAATTGTGTCGCGAATAAATTGTTGTGGCTCATCGCGGCGGAAAAATTTAAACTGTAAGAGCTTAAACCCGCCACTAGAGACGAGCCGTTAGCGGCTTCAGCACTCGCCTCTAACTCAACGTAGTAGCTGTGAACAAAATAAAAACGCCTATTGTTTTCTATGCCATGCCATAAGGGGTGATCAATTACTTGCTCGACATTATTCCAACCCATATGCGGCACTTTGAGTCGCTGCCCCTGTTCACCACAGAGATTTTCACCAAAAAAGCGAACACGCCCCGGCAGTAAGCCAATACCTTCTACCCCGCCGTTTTCTTCACTACTTTCGAGTAGGGCTTGCATACCCACACAAATACCCAGCACAGGTTTACCTTGTGCAACAATTTCTGGCACTAAAGTATCGAATCCTAAACGACGAATTTCTGCCATGCAGTCCCGTATGGCACCCACACCGGGAAATACGACCTTATCGGCACTAAGTATCGCCTCGCGATCTGCAGAGATTTGCACATTAGAGTCTGGCGACACATGACTAAGCGCGCTCGAGACCGAGTGCAGATTACCCATTCCATAATCAATAATAACGACTGAACTTGCGCCCATGATTTCTCTCAACCTAGATGATAAACTAAAGCGATAAGGTTGCTCATACTACTCGTAGGTATTACAGGCAACCTTTTGTTGATGGCATAACACCCGCCATTCGAGGGTCTAGCTCTAAGGCCATACGCAAAGCGCGACCAAAGGCTTTATAGACCGTCTCGGCTTGGTGGTGGGCGTTTGCGCCTTTCAAGCAATCGATATGTAAGGTAACTTGTGCGTGATTAACAAAACCTTGGAAAAACTCCCAAAATAACTCGGTATCAAAGTTACCAACACGCTTTTGTGTAAAGGGGATTTTCATTAAAAGTGCAGGACGACCCGAAAAGTCGATGACAACACGAGACAATGCCTCATCTAAGGGTACATAAGCATGCCCATAACGACGAATACCTTTTTTATCACCCACGGCTTTTGCAACGGCTTGGCCCAAAGTAATACCAATATCTTCCACACTATGATGGTCATCAATATGGGTATCGCCCTCGCAACTAATATCAAGATCTATTAAACCGTGACGTGCGATTTGATCCATCATGTGCTCTAAAAATGGCACGCCAGTATTAAACTTAGATTCGCCAGTACCATCTAAATTTAAGGTAACCTGAATTTTCGTCTCTAAAGTATCTCTACGGACACTAGCAATACGGTCTCCCGTGGCTGCTGGTGACGTCTCTTGAGACATAGTATTTTGAGACATTGTTTTCTCCGATATTAACACTGATGATTGACAGGCTGATTGATAGCGACGGTTTTTCGCATATTTTTACTAGCTACTTCAACCACACACCTTCAACTGAAGGCTTTTGACGACTCACTATTACCTAGCCGCTAGAGTTTCTAGATACTTAATTTCGCAAGCTATTAGGCTATAAGTAATGTGCCGCCTTATTTGTACGTAATTATACGTCTTCATTGATGCTCGTGCTAGGCATTAAACCAATAACAAAGACCACGCCACGCAAACAATAACGAACTCATTGACTGTTTTTGTGTCTAAAAATTATCCCTAAATTGAGCTTTAATTCCTAAAGAGTTTTACCCTTAATGAGCAAAACAATAAAAACTATCAGCATTGTAGTTAGTGTCTCTATTGCTCTCGTCTTTGCGGCCATATTACTACTACCCCAACTACTCAATACAGATACCTTCAAGCAACAACTCACTCAACAAGTTGAGCGACACACCGGTCGGTCGTTAACAATAACCGGTGACGTTAAGTTATCGTTATTCCCTTGGTTAAGTGTTCACATTGGCGCTCTTAGCCTCTCACAACCCGCGGGCATTACTCCCAAAAACCCACCAAACGATAAGCCACTGCTACAAATAGCGAGCGCAAAAATAGGTGTTAAACTTTTTTCGCTGCTACAAAATAAATTCGAATTCAGCAAAATAGAATTAAACCAACCACAACTGCATTTTATTACGGCAAAAGATGGCTCAACAAGCCTGACAGGAATCACTAACAATAAGTCTTCACAGATTAAGCCTTCAAATAACTCACTACGCACGCCATCCACTACTAAGTCTTTACCTAGAAGCGATGAAGCCTCTACCCTTACCGCCATTGCAATTAGTGGCGTTGCAATTATTAACGGTGAATTAATTATTGAAGATCAAGCAAAACAGACCTTATACAAGCTTAGTGAGCTCAACATAGAAGCCACTGATCTATTATCGCTTAATCTCACGCCAGTTAAAATTACTGCCCTAGTAAGTGTGAACAGCAATACTGATCGCGGCACCCTCGATATTGAAACCTTTAAGATAGAGTTACAATCACAGGTATCGCATAGTGCTGAGCTATTAGCGGTAACGCTACAACAAGTTACCGCCAGCATTGCTGAGATTAGTAATTCACAATCTACACGCACACTAAATGCAACGCTTAACAAACTAAGCTTTAGCCAAAAAACGCAAGTACTCGATATAGAACAGCTCAATCTTGCTGTAGATAATGGCCAGTTATCCCCCGAACTTTCGATAGCCTCTGCCGCCGTTACTCTTGATGGTTCCCTTAATAACTACACGACCCCCATGATTGCCTTTAAGCTTGCCGAAAAGACGCTCGCCTTAAAAGCTAGTGGAGAAATCTCAGTTAAGGACTGGAATAAAGGGCCACTAATTAAAGGGCATATTGCCAGCGATACCTTCTCACCTAAAAAAATTCTTAATACTCTTAAAATAGATTATGAAGCAACAGATAAAAAGGCTCTAAACATCAGTAAATTTAGCAGTGACTTTAATGCCAGCACTCATGGCTTTGCCTTGCATAACGTTAAGTTAACTCTTGATGATAGCTACTTAGAAGGTAATTTATCTCTTAT
>CAXMPB010000164.1:0-3471 GCA_964195035.1 Cellvibrionaceae bacterium
CCTGGTCAGCCGCCGCTACGGGCGGTATCTGCGAGACTCCCTCCCTCCGGCCCCGCTGGTGAAGGGGCGGTGGCGCGAGGTCAAGAGGAGGTTGGCCACCGTTGGGGGAAGCTAATGTAATATCAGCATTTACATTTTTAAAAGATATAATAAGGTGTGGCAAATTCTTCTAACCAAAAACCCGTTTTATGGCCTGTATTACCGAGTTGATCATGAGATGTTAAAATTAACAAAATTTTCATAGCCGTCTCTCTTTTAATAGGAGTATGAATTGTCTGATGTGGCTAACATTGCACTTTTTATTAGAGTTTAAACTTTATTGATTTATTTAAAGGTTAAGGTCGCAAAGCAATACGATATCGACAGTTATTATGAAATAATATCAATTGTTATAAGCAAAGGTTTCGTTTTATACCTATATGCTTATTCGTGCAGGCTTATCAATAAGTATAAAATATTAATTAACAAGCATACAAAACAGCCCAACATATCAAGGCATTTCAATGGTAATACCTCCAGATCAAATTAGTAGCGATGCATTAATTGGGCTAATTGAAGAATTTATTACGCGAGAAGGTACGGATTATGGTCATGTAGACCTTGATTTGTCTATGAAGGTTGATCAAGTGAAGCATCAATTAGCAAAGGGGGATGTTGTGATTATTTTTGATAGTACAACAGAATCAGTTAACTTAATGACTAAGCAGCAATATCAAGAGTGGTCATCAACAACTTAGATCTTGTCAAAATAAAATAAGGGAAGTGTCAAGCAGATGCAATATCAATTAGTGCGAGTAACCTTTTATTCGTTGTTGACACTCTTCGCCTATTTTAATCCATTCATCTAAGATAAAGTATATGCATTCTTGGCGTAGCTCATAACGACTTTTTTCGGTATCGCTTGTGGGTTCTTCGGCTAGCCATTGCTCTCCAAGCGCAGTAATCGATGCAATGATCTCAGGGATCAAGGCAGCTTCTAATTCTAGATCTATGTCAGTGCCGGGTAGAGGGTATTCATCGCTATCGCTTAATACACGCTTAAGCTTAGATTCGTATCGTCGTAACAACATGATTGTGAGCTGTAGTGCTTTTGGGTTAATACCTGTGATAATCAGCAATTTAAGGCCTATACTTTATTGTAGAATTAATTCTTTAAAATTAAAGCATAGTTCAAAATAATAGATTCTTTGGATTTTTATCAACATTGATAGAAAATGATACATATGAATGAAAAAATAGATACGGTCCTTGATACCAGCGGTTTGATTTGCCCAGAGCCTGTAATGCTATTACATAAAAGCGTACGTGAATTATCGATAGGCCAGATTATCGAAGTGATTGCTACTGATCCTGCTACCACACGTGACATCCCTAAGTTTTGTCAGTTTTTAGGCCACGAGCTTATTTCGCAGAGCAATACTAGTGCTGTATCTTATCGTTACATCATTAAAAAAAATTAAAAAAACAATGGCTTACAAGTATTTTGAGGGATGATTTTAATTTTTTATAATCTGATTGTCTATTCATCTACTAACAAAGAAATAGCAGCAATTGCTTCTGGATCTTTCGATTTAATCTTATTGGCAATATGATGTTGAAAAAAATACTTAAAATTAGGGTTTTCCTCGGCGGGGTATAGACAATCATCTCCAGGCAATATGGGCGTTGAGAGTACTTTGTCGTCATCGGCGAGCATGCCAACGATCGAGCCATCAAAATAAAGACGCCAGCTAATGACTTCTGCAAGCGTGACGTTTTGGAAGCCATCACTCGATAAGATAACATGTGTACCAATGGTATCGGGTACTTCTTGGATGATGTCGCTGGGATTTTCACATAGGTATTCGTAATAATCAGCCGCGGTTTCTAGCTCTACAATTTTATGTAGTGGTGGTTCATTAAATGTCTCATCAATTCCTGGGTCGTAGTAACCTTGCCAGTGCCCGTTAAGAGGGTCGCACAAGTCAGTGCAAGACACGATCTGATTTAACCAGGGGACTAGGCCAATAACTTCGCCGTTTTCCTTTAAGCCCCAGCATAAAATTTGTAAGCTAAACATGCGTCCATCACTGGTATCATTTAAATAGAGCATTTCGAGCCCATCGAGCTCGGGAGATAAGCGAATAATACGTTGTTCTTTATCGTCGGCCACAGGGCGGCCACTAAAAATGTCGACAACGTTGTCGGGGGTAGGGTATTTGTCTGAGGTTTCCATCGCTACTTTCTCCAATAAGAACGATCAGGGGATAGCAGTAAAATATATATAAAACACAAGTTATGGGCTTAAATGACTTATAAAATACTACATTTAGCTAATTATCTATTGGTTAACTCTTATAAAGATATATCGAGTTGGGTAAAATCACAAGTATAAAATGGGTGAAATCCATAAATACTCTTAAAAGTTGTACTTAGAGATAACTAATACCGATGAGCCAACATCAAGAAATGCCAGATCAACAGATTATTACCTTATTTAATCAGACGTTTTATAAGGGCTTCAACACTCAGCTTATTGGCGGTGGCAAAGAACCAGAATATATTCCGGCCGATAAGCACGTTACATATCACCGGATTATCTATAGGCAGGATTATATCGCAAGCGCATTACATGAAATCGCTCATTGGTGTATAGCGGGTGCGCGTCGCCGCCAACAGCACGATTATGGTTATTGGTACATCCCAGATGGCCGCAATGTACAAGAGCAAGCGGAGTTTGAGTGGGTGGAAAGTAAATCTCAAGCCTTAGAGTGGATTTTTTCGAAGGCGTCTAAACGCCAGTTCACTATTAGTGTCGATAATCTCGATAATGCGCAGAGTACATCTAATGGCCCTAGTCTTAATTTCAAACAAAATATTGTTGAGTGCGCTTTGCACTATTGCCAAGGAGGCCTTAATACAAGGGCGAGTATTTGGAGTCGCGCACTTTTTAGTAGATATGGTGATATTGACTGTGGTGATAATGACCCTGACTTGTTAAGTTATTTAGATGTTACTCATTATTACCTTGAGGCGTTGCGTTAAGGTGTCAAAAATATGCAATGCCGCTCAAAAACCTAGTTTATTAATTGATGCTTCCATTTATATCTTTCAATATTATTTTGCTATGCCAGATAATTGGTTTAGTAAAAAAGACTCTTGGCCTACTGCCGCGGTATACGGCTACACCTGTTTTTTAATTCGTCTACTTAAAGAGCAAAGGCCAGAACGTATTGCCGCTTGTTTTGATGAAAGCCTAGGCAGTTGTTTTCGCAATCAAATCTATGCCGACTATAAAAGTAGCCGCGCCCTACCTGACGAGGCTTTGGCGTTTCAGCTAAATGCCTGTAAAAAAATCACGCAACTGTTAGGGATAAAAACCTTCGCGAGTAAGACTTTTGAGGCCGATGATTTATTGGGTAGCTTATATCATCGCTCGCGTCGCTCGACTAGACCTATTGCGGTGCTAACGCGCGATAAGGACCTTGGGCA
>CAXMPB010000165.1:0-5550 GCA_964195035.1 Cellvibrionaceae bacterium
TATTAACGTCTCATACTGAGTAATAATTTATAGGCTAAATATACTATGGAGCTCAGTAAGTTATCAAACTACCTAGAAGTCGCACCGTAATTGAAACCAAAGCAGCAATGTAAGCAAATATCTGGCAGGCTTGAAATCTAACGCAATACGTCAGTATGCTACTTTAAGACTTTCGGATTGCTCGGTTTGGCTATTAACGCTAGCAGAGTGCCAAATTTGATAATTCTGCAATTTGTAATGCGATTAAAAATCGTCGATGACTTTATCTTAAGCTCTCAACGAAAGACCCGAGCCCTTCATTGCCACTATTCTAGATGCCTGATTTTAGGTATCCATATAGATTAATCAACTTGCTCTTTAGATAAGTATGCAACTACATCAAGGGCCGATAAATAGGCTCCTTCAACACGGCCGCCTAAACACCAATCACCAATAACGGCAAGTTTGTTGTGTTCGTCAATAAGGGGTTTTAATGATGAGTGTTCGTCATTTAATTTAGCGTATAGCCAAAAGTGCTCATAGCTATTATCGAGTGTTAGTGGTTTAGCATCCTTTTTTCGCAAAGGGAGTAGGTAGTTGTTCAACCAATCTAGAGCTATTTGTGTAGGGTTTTTAGTTGTATTTTTACTGTGCCTAGATGACCATTTGTCGGAGAAATGTAACATCCAGCAATCATCGCCACTCAGTGCTGGTCTATGAGGCTTTGCCGACTGACGTGATACCCAAGAAATAACGTCATCGCCAAAAATACCCTGTATATCTTTGGGTACTTCGCCGTTTGTTGTCAGCGCTACTGCCCAGCAAGGCCGGTGTGCATTAATAGGTATTTGCTGACTAACTGAACGTAGATCTGTTGGTGAATGCTCTAATAAATATTGCGCCTGCTGGGCAGGTGCACTAACAATTAACCAGTCGTAATTTATGTACTCACATCCCGATTCATCGAATAGGCGCCATGTCTTATGGGTTAATGATTGATCATCTAATACAATACTATTGATGCGAGTGCCGAGTTTAATTGTTAAGTCTCGACTTAATTCATGAACAATACTGTTCATCCTTGGAGTGCCTACATAGCGCTTAGTTGAGTCTTTTGAGGGCATTAGCTGCCCATCTTGAATACTATAAGGTTCAAAATCCCAGATGTCTGCCGCTTGCTGACTTTGCCATTCCTCGACTTGTTGCATAAAGCGTGGATTACGTGCAGTAAAGTATTGTGCGCCAATATCAATATGAGCCCAATCTAATCGCTTTGTGGTTAAGCGCCCACCAAGGCCACGAGACTTTTCAAAAACATCAACCTCAAAACCTTGCTTGGCCAATAAATTAGCCGCACAAACACCAGATATACCTGCACCTATAATTGCTATTTTCATCATATGTCATCGACCTAAAAGATTTAGTACGTTCAAATTATAACATTGGCTCTGTAGATTAATTTGGTTTCAATTATGACTTCTACAACTAAAATAGGACTATTATCGAAATCTAAGGTCTTTATAATGAGCTCGTGTTTGAATAACTCATGTTTAATGGCTCATGTTTAAAAATAAGTAATAGGTGATCTTTGTATGAAAAGTTTCTCGATTAGTTTTATTGTAAGTAGTTGTGTGTTCTTCGCGATGGGCACTGATGCTGAAACCTGGGGGCCTTCTAAAGCTTTAGAAAAAGACTTTGATAAGCCCGCGATGCTGAATAAGTATTACGATTTGTTATCTCGATCTCCAAATGAAGATGTTTCGCGTAATATTTTTAAAGAATTATGGCTAACGTGGATGATAGCGCCAGATACCAAAGCAGCGGAAGCATTAAATCAGGCGATGCGTGCACGCGGTGGTTATGAGTTTGATAAAGCCATAGCAATATTGGATGACATGATTGTAGAGTATCCAAATTTTGAGCAGTTTTTGGCCGAGCGCAGTTATGTCTATTTTTTAAAGAAGAACTTTAGCCGATCGTTAACCGATTGTGAAAAAGTTCTTGAGTTTGATGAGCAACACTTAGGTTGCCTATCGGGTATGGCGCGTATTCTTATTCGTCATCAAAGTCGTTTTAAAGCCGGTAAGTCAGTACTCGACAAAGCAGTTAGCATACATCCATTTATTTATGAGAAAGTATTATATAAAGAAATTCCAGCTGCTTTTTTGTAAGTGGTAGAAAAATGTTGGCGATAAACAAGCTTTGGATTATTTTTGTAATACTTACTATATGATTGGTCGTGAGCACATTTTAATGTTTTCGAAGTGCATCAATAGTTTGTACAGACTTTTGTGATGATTTGCAGAGCGCGCGAGGCCACAAGTGAATGGATGCCTATGAGTGGCTCAGTTGATGTATTTAGCTTTAATAAAGGGTTGTTTTCTTGCAGTTTGTCTTAAATGAAGTGACATTTTTACTAGAGCGAAAAAAATCTAAATTCATTAGTTATTTATTTCCGTATCACCATATTGACGCTATCAAAATAAGGCTTAAAAAAGAGCATCCTAAAGCCAGGCACTTTGTGTATGCCTACCGGTATTTAAATGAATATGACCAAGTCGTCGAAAACTCAAGTGACGATGGTGAGCCAAGAAGTACCAGTGGTAAGCCAAGCTTAGCTGTATTAAATGGTGTCGATGCTATAAACACTGGCGTTATTACTATCCGCTACTTTGGTGGTATAAAATTAGGCACGGGTGGCTTGGTTAAAGCTTATAGTGATGCAGTTAATGGTGCCTGTGAGCTGGCAGAATTTTATAAATATGAAAAGTTAGAGCGTAAAAAAATAACCGTTAAACATAAAGATATGCCTCTTTTACTGCATACACTACAAAATCATAATATAAGAATTATTAATAAGGCATTTGATCAAGAAGTTCATTTAACCTTAGAGGCCACGCTAGAAAAGTTTAATACTTTCGATAAAAAATACGGTCACTAGCTAGGGCCGCCTCTTAGCATCTATGGTTAAAGCACCGTTAGCCATTAACCATTAATTTGCCGTTCAATACCGACACGATCCATAATGCGTGTCGATAACTCCTCAATCGATAAATGTGTTGAATCTAGGTGCGGAATTTTATAACGCTCCAACACGGCTTTATATTGTCGTGTTTCAAATTCGCATTGCTGCATCGAAGCGTAACGTGAGTTGGCGTAACGTTCTTCACGAATACTGGCTAGACGCTTTGGGTCGATCAATAAACCAAATAATTTTTGGCGATAGGGTTGTAGTACTTTAGGTAGTGATGAATCATCAAGGTCTTCTTCAGTAATAGGAAAGTTAGCCGCTGAGATACTAAATTGCATACCTAAATATAAGCACGTGGGTGTTTTACCACTGCGGCTTAGGCCTATGATAATAACATCTGCATGGTCATAGTTTTTAGTTTTGCCGCCGTCGTCGTTATCGAGCGCAAAATTAACCGCTAAAATACGTTCGTGGTAATGAGTATGAGTCATTGCAAAAGCTGAGCCTGTTCGCTCGTCGGCTTTACAGCCTAACAGTGCTTCTATTGGTGCCAAAAAAGCTTCAAACATATCTAAAATCAAACCATTGGCTTGCTTGATAATTGCACGGTGCTCGCTCGATACAATACTGATAAGTACGATGGGCTTTTTACCGGTCTCGATTGCGGCATCATTAATACGTTCGGCAGTTTTATGCGCAAGCTCTAGAGTATTAATATAGGGCAGAGTGATTTGATCAAGGCGAGCATCGCCAAAGCGCGTTAATAGACTGTGCCCCAGCGACTCTGCGGTAATACCGGTACCATCAGAAATAAAAAAAGCTTTGTTATTCATAAGAAAGATCTACAAAAGTGGAAAAATACTAATAAAATCAACGAGACTTTAAGCCGCTGTTATGAAACTACTTTATTACTACAATGATGTTACCCGACTATTATAATGATCGCACTACACTATTTGTGGCAAATCTATATAATGCGCAGCCTTATACTAAACTGTCTGCTTTTATTAAGTGTGCGGCTAAGTTATTGATAAAAATGTTGGTAAAACTATTAAGGTAAGACTATGACGGACTACGTACTTTGGTTTGATGGCTTAGGCATGGATGACGTGAACCGTGTTGGCGGCAAGAATGCATCTCTTGGTGAGATGATTAGCCATTTAAAAGGTATGGGCGTTAGTGTTCCTAATGGCTTCGCAACGACTGCTGATGCGTTTAGAGAGTTTCTAGATCAAAGCGGTTTAAACGACCGTATTCAGAGTATCTTATTGGCCTTAGATGTTAACGATGTTAAAGCGTTGGCCAAAGCGGGAGCGGATATTCGCCGCTGGGTGGTAGAGACCCCATTTCAACCTGCTCTAGAAGCCGCTATCAAAGAAGCGTTTATTACACTTCAAGCGGGCAACAGTAATTTAGCGGTTGCTGTGCGCTCCTCTGCGACTGCAGAAGATTTGCCAGACGCCTCTTTTGCAGGCCAACAAGAAACAATGCTCAATGTGCGTGGCTTTGAACAAGTTATGCATTCTATTAAAGAAGTGTTTGCGTCGCTCTTTAACGACCGCGCCATTAGCTATCGTGTACACAAAGGTTTTGAGCATGCGGGTGTTGCATTATCGGCAGGTATTCAGCGCATGGTCCGCAGCGAGACAGGTTCGAGCGGTGTAATGTTTACCCTCGATACCGAATCAGGTTTTCGTGAAGCGGTCTTTATCACCTCGTCATATGGCTTGGGAGAAACCGTTGTTCAAGGCTCTGTTAACCCCGATGAATTTTATGTCTATAAGCCAGCATTAAAAGCCGGTAAGCGCTCGATATTACGCCGTAATTTGGGCAGCAAAATGATCAAAATGATTTATTCATCTAACCCAAATGAATTAGTGGACACTGTTGATGTTGCCGAGGCCGACCGACTGCAGTTCTCGATTAATGACAAAGAAGCTGAAGAACTTGCCAAGCAAGCCTTAATTATTGAAGATCATTATGGCCGCCCAATGGATATTGAGTGGGCAAAAGACGGTGATGATGGTGAGATATATATTGTTCAAGCTCGACCTGAAACCGTTAAAAGCCAAGAGAAAGGTAATGCGATTGATCGCTTCAAGCTTAATGAAAGTAGTCATATTTTATGTGAAGGCCGCTCAATTGGTCAGCGCATAGGTAAAGGTGTTGTACGTATTGTTGATAGCATTAAAAATATGGATCAAGTTCAAGATGGCGACATACTTGTTACCGATATGACAGATCCCGATTGGGAGCCCGTCATGAAACGTGCGAGTGCGATTGTTACCAACCGCGGTGGCCGTACCTGTCACGCAGCCATTATTGCTCGTGAGCTCGGGATTCCTGCTGTTGTTGGTTGTGGCGATGCGACCACTAAATTAAAAATGGGTACTCCTGTTACGGTATCCTGTGCAGAAGGTGATGTCGGCTTTGTCTATGCGGGCGAGTTAGATTTTACGCTGAGCCAAGATGAAGTTTCTGAGATGCCAGAATTACCCTTTAAAGTAATGATGAACGTTGGTAATCCAGATCGTGCCATGTCATTTTCAAGTTTGCCACATCACGGAGTGGGCTTAGCGCGACTAGAATTTATTATCAAT
>CAXMPB010000166.1:0-5715 GCA_964195035.1 Cellvibrionaceae bacterium
GCTTGAGGCGGCTATGCGTGTAGCGCGACCACCGACGGCATCGAGTACAATATCGAAACTGTTGTCTTTGGGGCCAGCGTCATTAATGGGGTCATAGAGCTCACAGACCTCTGTTTTTTTAACGGTTTCGCGGCGAAGAGCATTGGTCTCGCCTAACACAATATTACTACAGCCAAAGCTGGCTAAAATTAGCGCGGTAGATATGCCAATAGCGCCACCGCCTAGTACCAATATTTTTGCTTCATTCAATGGGCATACAGATGCTTGTTGGGCGCGCATCACTGCATGCCAAGCGGTTGCAACGGGTTCAGTTAAGGCTGCATCTAAGTAACTCATATCATCGGGAATAGTGACTAAGTTTCGCTCTGGCATTCTTAATAGTTCTGAAAAGGCCCCTTGGCGTGGCTGCATGCTAATGATTTCACGCTGTTGGCATAAGTTTTCACGGTCACTAGTGCAATAATTACAGGTTCCACAGGTGACTAGGGGATTAACAACAACACGCTTTCCTTGCTGACTACCACTAATCACTTCACCACTGACTTCGTGACCTAAAATTAAGGGCGCAATTCGGCGTTCATCGTGCCCAAAATATGCGTGCATATCTGAACCGCAAATACCGCTAGCTTGAACACGGATAAGTGCTTCACCTGATTCTGGAATAGGGTCGGGTTCAGAGCGATACTCTAATTGACTGGTTCCGGTATAAACTAATGCTTTCATAATATTCTCTTTATTTTAAAGGCTTTCTTTAAATGATCAGTTATTAAATTAATATTTTTATTTAAAAGGTTTACCAAGGCAATTGTTATTTAGCAGTAAAACCGCCATCGACAGCAATGACTTGTCCTGTTACATAACTCGAAGCACGCGAGGCTAAAAAGATAGTGGTGCCATCGAGGTCAGCTAATTCACCGTTACGACCAATAGCTGTCATGCCAGCATTATGAGCAAGCATCTCAGGGTTTTCGTAGACGGCTTTCGTCAACTCGGTTGGAAAAAACCCCGGTGCAATCGCATTAGCCATAATGCCATCGGCAGACCAGTTCTCAGCCATTGCTCGTGTTAACTGTGTAATGCCGCCCTTAGATGCGCCATAGGGCATGCTGTTAGGAAACGCACGGTAAGACTGCAGTGAGGCGATATTGATAATACGACCACTGCCTTTTTGCTTCATTCCTGCTGAGCAGTGACGGGCGAGAAAGAAGGGTGTTGATAAATTAATGTTAAGTGTTTGATCCCATGTCTCATCGGTAATGTCATCGGCTGCTTGACGTAAATTAATACCCGCGGCATTGATGAGAATGTCGGGTGCGCCAAAAATGTCAGTTGCAGTACTGACTATATCACCAAGACATGAACGATCGGATAAATCAGCGGCGATGGTAGCAACCGATTCATCCATACCTGACTGAGAGGTAAATTCAGTTTTTGCTTGTGCTAAATTTTTCTCACTGCGCGCAACGAGAATAACCTTCGCACCTGCATTCAATAATGCCCAAGCCATTCTCTTGCCAATACCCGAAGAGCCACCAGTACAAAGAGCAATATGGCCCGTCAGGTCAAAAAGAGAGTGCATAGGATTCGTCATTATTTTATCCAGTAAGATGTGATGTCGCATAATTCTTAAAGCGGCTTTTTATAAAGCACACATTAAAGTGATTTATAAAAAGAGACTTAAAAAAGTGGCTTAAAAAAGCCACTTCATCTAGTTTACGTAACTTAATAGTGAGTTACAAAAGCTAACTCACTAAAGGTTAGTTGTTAAGTTACTTGTCTAAGCTACCTAAGTTGAAAGTCTCGTTCGGAAAGTACTTAGCTAAGCGAATGTCACCTGTTCTTGCGTGACCTTCCATGCCTTCTCCACGAGAAATACGTGCGGTGGTAGCGGCAACATCTCTTGTTGCTTCTTGATTTTGGCGTTGATAAGTGACCACTTTAATAAATTTAGAGGCACTTAAACCACCGGTATAACGACCCGCACCTTTAGTCGGTAATATATGATTGGTACCCGAGCATTTATCACCAAAGGCAACGGTTGCTTCTTCGCCAATAAATAAAGAACCATAATTCTTTAAGCGATCAAGCCACCAATCTAGATCATCAGCTTGTACTTCAAGATGCTCAGCTGCATATTGATCACTAATGACGGCTATCTCTTCGCGAGTATCACATAAAATCACCTCACCGTAATCTCTCCACGCTGCAAATGCGGCGTCGCGCTGTACTTGAGGAAGCGATTCTATATGGCTTGGCATTCTTTCAATAACGGCATCGGCGAGTTCGCGCGAGTCGGTGAATAACCATGCTGGTGAGTCTGGTCCGTGTTCGGCTTGACCCACTAAATCACAGGCAACAATATCTGGATCAGCTTTGCCGTCGGCAATAATGGCAATCTCTGTTGGGCCGGCAAATAAGTCAATACCAACGCGACCAAATAATAATCGTTTAGCTTCGGCAACAAACTTATTACCTGGGCCAACTAAAATATCAGCGGGTTGATCAGTGAATAAGCCATAAGCCATTGCAGCAATACCTTGCACGCCGCCCATTTGTAGAATGACGTCTGCACCGGCAAGATCCATAGCATAGACAATTGCTGGGTGCATACCTTGCTCACCGTGAGGCACTGAGCAGGCGATAACATTTTCGACACCGGCAACTTTAGCGGTAGCAACACTCATAATCGCAGAGGCGATATGCGCATAGCGACCACCGGGTACGTAGCAACCCGCTGTTGTCATTGGAATTAATTTTTGACCAGCAAATAAGCCCGGGCTTAGTTCGACTTCAACTTCGACCATACTATCGCGTTGTGCTGCGGCAAAGCGACTGACGCGCTCATAGGCAAATTTAATATCATCTTTTAATTGTTGTGGCACTAATTTTTTGCTGGCTTCGATTTGATCACGAGTCATAACCGGTGAACCTTGATCCCAACCATCGAGTTTTTTAGCGTACTCTAAAGCTTTGGCCTCGCCACCTTCTTCAATTTCTCGAAGCATGGTCATTACAATTTCACGGGTATTATCTTCACCAGTGGCAGATGTTTTATCTGCTTTTTTAATATATTCAGTAGCCATCGTTGTGTTCTTCCTCTAATTGAAATGTAAATTTAAATAGTAAAGTTATGTAGCAATCACTCTCGGTTTTTAAAATGCCCAGAGTGAAATCTCAGGAACAAATGCAATCAACAAAACCACACTCAGTAATGCTATTACAAAAGGTACTGCTCTCGCCGCTATGGGCAATATTGGTGTATTGGTTAAAGTGGCGACCACAAATAGATTCAACCCAAACGGGGGCGTTATAAAACCTGCCCCCAAGGCTGTCACCATCATGATGCAAAAATGAATCTCATTCATACCAATTTCTTGCGCTAAGGGCAGTAATAATGGCGATAGAATAACGATATTTGGTGTGGTCTCCATTACACAGCCAGCAATAACAAGAATAACAATCATCAATAAAATCAATATTGTCGGATCACTGGTCAATGTGGTCATGTAAAGCACAAAACTTTGCGGAATATTTAATATAGCTAAAGCCTGTGCTAGTGGTAATGATATCGCAATGATTGGCACAATAACACCATTGACTCTTGCAGAGCTCTCCATCATTTTAGGAAAGTCAGAAATTTTAATGGTGCCTTGTACTAGACCAATAATAAGTGTGCTGACAACCGCAACGGCAGCCGCTTCTGTTGGCGTAAAAATACCGCTATAGATACCGCCTAAAATTATAAAAGGCACCATCAATGCAAAACGACCATCATAAATCGCTTTTATCCAGCGTTTAAATGAAAATTTCAGATTTGAGTTTTCATATTTATAAATACGATTCATTATCACATTTGTAATCATAATGGCAAACATCACCAGAAGACCCGGGATAACTGCTGCTAAAAACAAAGTAGAGGCTGATATACCTAACACTAGGCCGATAATAATGTAGGCAATAGACGGCGGTATTAAAATGCCCGTACATGCCCCTGCGGCAACTAAGGCACAGGCGTAGGGCTTAGGGTAACCTTGCTCGACTAGGCGACCAATGGTCATTCGACCCACCGCTGCGGCTCCCGCTGCATCTGAACCAGATATACAGGCAAAAAAACCACAGCCAAGAACAGTTGCTGTGCCAAAGCCCGTTTTAAAACCACCAACCGTAGCCTCGGCGACATCTAATAGCTTATTTGCAAGACCGGTTCTCGCAAGTATATCTCCGGTTAAAATAAACAGAGGGATCGCAATCAATGCAAAATGATCAATACCCGCAAAGAGTGAATCTCCCATTAAGCTAAGTGGCAGTACCTCGGTAAAATACAATATGCCAATGGTGCCTAAGCCTAGCGATACCCAAACAGGTACTGCCAATATGACCATTATTAATATAGCTATTAAGGGTATGTAGAAGCCCCATCCTAAATCAGTTGACGCTTGTTGCTGTAAATATTGATACATAAAATACCTATTTATTCTTATTAGTTATTTTTATTCGTCGATGAGTTTGTCACCTGTGTAGACAGGGTTACCATTTCTCAAATCTTTTATATCTCGAATCATAGATTGAACTAGTCTAAAGCTCAGCATAGTAAAACCAAGAGGTACAGCAGCTAAAAACCAAGCTTGACTGATACGTAGACCATCGGTAACCGAGCCAAATTTAATAGAGGTGAGTACTGATCCAACGGAGAAGAAAATAACGATTACAGCAAGCAGCAAGGTCATAAGATCACCAAATAAATACAAAGCTGCCTTTCCGCGTTCGGATACATAATGTAGCAATATATCAATGCGAATATGTGCGCGCCTTTTTACAGCGGCAGAAGCACCGATCCAAGCGAGATAGATAAAAGAATATCGAGCAATTTCTTCACCCCAAACCGAGGAGTAACTCAAACCAAAACGGCGTAAAACTTCAACGGCAATAGTTGCGACAATAGTCGTATAAAAAATAAGCAGTAACCACCGCTCACCATCTTCATCAATTCTTTTTATTATTGAATTCATAGGGGCACCAAATATAAAATTCCCTATGGTTTTTCAAATCACATTTGAAAAACCATAGGGAGTAGGGGGATATTAATTAAACATCATGTACATAATATTTACCTTGAGTATTGGCAGCCTCAAGTAATTTATTAAAGGTGGGTATAGAGCCGGCCAAATCCTTTTTGAACGAATCCCACTCAGGTAATTGATGTCCAGCTTTTGCTACCCATTGAGCAAGCTCGTCTGGAGTTGGCGAATAAAATTTCACACCACTTTTAGAAAGCTCTGACATTGAATAGCCTCGAGCGCCAGGCACTTTAGCTAGATTCTGATGCGAGGTAATTTCAGCAGCAAACTCGATACCTTCACGTACGTCGAGAGGTAGGCTATTGAACCATTCTAGATTACACGAATAAATTTGCGCATCGGGCACGGAGCGCACAAAAGTTACATGAGAAAGGACATCTTTAAAGCCAAAGATATTCAATGCTTGAACAGATGGATCTAAGGCATCGGCAACACCCTGTGCGATTGCGGCAGGTGTTTCGCCCCAGGCTACAGGTGTTGGGTTAGCGCCTAGGAGACGATAAAATTGTTGTAAAATCTTAGAGCCAGGAACACGAAATTTCACACCTTGCATCTGATCGGGAGTTTTAATCGGTCCGTCCATGCCTTTGCGTAAAGCAACAACACGTGGATCGATACAAACATACATTAAAGGTTT
>CAXMPB010000167.1:0-16655 GCA_964195035.1 Cellvibrionaceae bacterium
GTGGGCTATAACGACATGAGTTATTTTGCAAAATTATTTAAAAAAGAGTTATACGTTAGCCCGAAAGAATATAGAAAAACAGTACGAGCTAAATTATTTACCGCTACAATATAAGCAATTAAAAACACATACAAAATCCATAAAAAAAGCCAAGTTAAATTACTTGGCTTTTTTTATTATTGCACCTGCACAGCAATTTATTATTGATTCATTAGCTTGTTAGCCGCATTAATTTCAATTTTTCTGGGCTTCTTTGCCTCTGGTATTTCACGGATCAAATCGATATGCAACAGGCCATGTTCTAACTGAGCATTTTCAACACGCACATGATCTGCCAATTGAAAACGACGCTCAAAACCACGCTCTGCAATACCTTGATGCAAGTATTCTTTTGGCGCACTCAGTTCAGGTTTTCTAGCGGCTATTGCCAATACGTTCTGTTCCACTTGAATATCTAGATCCGCCTCTGAAAAGCCAGCAATTGCCATGGTTATACGATAGGTATCATCACCTGTTAATACAATATTATACGGTGGATAAGGGTTTTGTTTCGTCTCTGTTGCAGAGGCAGTATTGAGCAAATCAGCCATGCGATCGAAACCAATGGATGAACGATAAAATGGAGAAAAATCTAAGGTACGCATAAAACTATCCTCTTAATTAAGCAATAGATAATAAATTGTTAGCAATCATTTTTTTATGATTACGGCTTTGTAATATTAGCTCGTTATAAACCTAGCCATTATTACGACTCGTTTTTATTAACATTATTAAAAATAATGCTACAACACTTTTCTTAGCACGTAATATTTAAACCCATCTCGATTTAAACTCATCTCGCGAGAGAAAATATTATGTGAAAAAATGTATCCGCTAAATACTTCATAAGAAGCTATTCACCAGTCACAATAATAATATTGAGATACTTTATTTTTTTTCAAGGGGCGCTTATAGAAACAAAAAATATGACCCTTTAATAAACCCTCATAGAACTTTTTTAAACTAATAATAGGTCTTTATTTCTTTATAGTTATTAAAAAGTGATTAAGCATAAATTATAATGGAGAGCGATCCTTAGGCATTACAGGGGACACGAAGGGGACACGAATAAAAAACAACCAATAAAACCACTTTTTTTGAATTGATATAAACGGGATTCATGCCAAAAAAAATATAATACGTGTGAAAAAATAGTTGAAAAACCCACCGAATTAGCAGATAGTAAATCCATGATCAATAAAAAAGTAATGAGTTTAATCACCGCCTACTTTCATTTGAACCACCCCCAAAGGTTCAACACTTCCTATATATCATTCAAATCATTTATTGCATTTTTTAATACTTTTATTATCAATAGCCATAACATCCTTGGCAACATAACGATTATTTTTAATATCCACTCGAATTTCAATACTGGTAAAGCTACCGAGTTAACACTTCGTAAACTCATCATTAATCTTTGGAGGATTATTTTATGACAATGGCTAATCAAGTTACTTACCGTGATATGGAACCATCGCAAGCACTCAATGCGATCATCGACAAACGTTTGCACAAGCTAGAGCGTTACTCCAACGCTATTCATCACACCCGTGTCGTGCTCGAATCACCACATAATCACAAACACAAAGGTAAATTATTCCGTGCAACTGTTGAGATCGAGGTAAAAGGCAGCCCTATTAGTATTAGTCAAGATAACCCATCGATTCATATAGCCGTAAGAGATGCCTTTAATATCGCTGAGAGAAAGCTTAAATCTCATGCAGACCAAATTCACTCTCGTCGTAATATCCGTCGACAAGACAATGTAGTCGACGACGATCTCGATGCCATTGCGAGCTAAACCTCGCTTCGCATCATTCAGGGCGGCATTTAGCCGCCCTTTTTTATTTAAACGCGTCATATTTTTTCACTACTTTACTTCACATTCTCGTCGATAAGGCTGCACTAGAAGGTAATAGGCAACTTATAACACTCATTATCAATCAAATCCTTTCAATCCATTTCTGTGCCTTTTACAATACCATCTCTATAAACCTAAAAACGGCAGTTAAATCACGAAAGTCTGCAAAGCTATTGATGTACCTAGGACTTTTTTGGCAACATAAGCCAAAATCCGCTTAGGACCCATAAGGTCGGCACGCGATTCAAACTTTCCCTATACCTAGCAGGACTTAGGTAAGGGGCGTGAGCAGAAGTAGAAGCCTTGTACGCCAATAACTCGCTTCGGAGTACCTACTTTTGGTACACAGCTTTTTCGCGCCAATTGCCGCTTTTAGGATAAATCGTAACTTTCTGTAGGTTTAACTATCTGTGAGTATTAACTGGTATCCGGGTCATATGCATAAGGCCCGCAAAGAAATTCTTAATGTATTCGATAAAATTAACGTACTCGTTGAGATTGTCGATGCACGTCTCCCTTTCAGCAGCCAAAACCCCATCATTGGTCAGTGGCGCGAGACTAAACCCACATTGGTTATTTTAAGTAAAACAGACTTAGCTGACCCCGTTAAAACAGAACAGTGGCAGCAGTATTTTGAACAAGAGCGCCATGTGAAGACTTTGGCCTACCATAAAGACGATAAGCACAAGCTCAAAAAAATTGCTGACTTATGCCAAAAGCTCGCACCTCAAGAGGCCTCTGCTCTAAAACCAATTAACGCAATGATTGTAGGAATACCTAATGTCGGTAAATCAACCCTTATCAATGCGCTAGCAGGAAAAAACATTGCTAAAGTGGGTGATGAGCCGGCGGTGACAAAACGTCAGCAAAAAATAAACTTGGGCAATAATGTTACTTTGCATGATCCTCCAGGCATGCTTTGGCCAAAACTAGCAAACCCAGATAGCGGCTATCGCTTAGCCATTATGGGCTCTATTAAAAATACCGCTGTCGAATACGAAGACATTGGCTTTTATGCTGCTGAGGCATTAATAGCGCTGTATCCAGAGCGCTTATGTGAGCGCTACGGTATTATCGATCTTCCGACAACACCATTAGAATGCTTAGAACTTGTAGGCTTTAAACGTGGCGCTAAACAAGCTGGTGGCCGCATTAATCTGCATAAGGCCTCGGAGATACTGATTCATGACTTGCGAGCGGGGCAGCTAGGCTTAATAACTCTTGAAACACCGGCAATGATCGAACGTGAGCTAGTCATAGTTGCTAAAAATTTAGCGGCTAAAGAGGCAAAAAAAGCACAAAGAACTAAAAAGCGACGAGGTGATCGAGAATCAAGTAAGCGAGAAAAAAGCAGTCGTGAAGAAAGCAGTCGTGAAGTGGGCAATGATTAACTGGGGTTTGCTGGGCTTAGGGTCCGACTCATAAATAATAATAGAGGCGTTTATAATAGCTGTTATTTTTAAAGCCACATTAAATCAGCACTTATTATCCAAATCACCATTAGATTCACAACATCAAGTAGAGTTTAATCGCTATCTTAAAATGGCGGATACATTAAGGAATAAAGCCTTAAGTGACTATGCATGTGTCAGTTTTACCAGCACAAACCCAGGCAATCAAGAAATAGCTGTTTCTTATTGGCCAAATATTGAAGCCGTAAGCCATTGGAAGAATGATGAACTTCACCTTCAAGCACAACAAATGGGTCGCGAGAAATGGTACAAAAATTACACTGTTGATATAACTGAGGTGTTAAAAAGTTATGAGAACACAAGCCCAAGCAATTAAAAATAATAATAAAAACCTATACCTTTTTAGGAAAAACCAGATATGTCAGCATCAAAAAATGAACACTCCAATCCTTTAGAACTGACATCATCTAGCGTAAGTTTTGATCAAAAACCTAAAAAAAACATCTGGAAAATTTTTGGCATTACCATTATCACCATTGCTATTATTATTGGTGGTATCTGGCTCGTCCGTGAGTATTTATTCCCCCAAACATTTACGCCGATTGTATTATCTGATGGCGAGACACAACGTCTCAATCAAAAACTAAATGTTCTTAGCTTGCCTAACATTAAAGGCAAACAAGTCACTCAGACCCAGCTTGAACCAGAACCTTATTCGGAAGTAAATGCTAATCGAGAAATATTTTTTAGCGAGCGCGAAGTTAATGCCATGATTGCACACAACACAGATATGGCAAATAATTTAGTGATTGATTTATCTGACAATTTGGCAAGCGCTAAATTGCTTATTCGCACAGACCCCGACTTACCCTTATTTGGCGATAAAATCGTACGTGTCAATATGGGCTTAGAGCTAGCCTTTGAGCAAGGCAAGCCTATCGTCAAATTACGCGGTATCAGTGCTTGGGGAGTGCCATTGCCTAACTCTTGGTTAGGCGGTATAAAAAACATTGATTTAGTCCAAGAGTTTGGCGATAACAATGGGTTTTGGCAAGGGTTTGCAGAGGGAATAGATTATATCAATGTGAGTGAAGGTAAATTACTCGTTAAACTAAAACCTTAATCCCTGAACCGCAGGGTATGTGAGGGGATAATGGTTACAACTCGTTGATTACAGGTAAAAACTTTTCGTCCCATACACGTTGATCAACGACACCAACATGCTTATAGCGAATAATGCCTTGCTTATCGAGTACATAAGTTTCTGGAGCGCCAAACACTCCAAGATCAATGCCTAACCTACCCTCTTTATCAACAATATTCCATTGATAAGGATTACCTAAATTTTCTAACCACTTTCTTGCAGCCGCGCTATCATCTTTATAATTAAGACCAACAATGCGCACACCCGCCGCTTTTAATTTATTTAGAAAAGGATGCTCAACACGACAAGATACACACCAAGTTGCCCAAATATTTACCAGTGTATAATCGCCTAACAAATCAACTTTTGTCGTCAGTTGAGTTTCATCTTGAAGTGTTGGTAATGAAAACTCAGGGAAATTTTTATCAATCAAAGCCGAGGGCATCGCTTGGGGATCCAATGATAAGCCTCGCCAAAAAAATCCTGCTAGTAAAATAAAAACCATTAACGGTACGAATAATTTAAGGCGACTCATATCATTTATTTCTTCTGTCAACACACATTAAAGTTAATAAAAATTCTAGCAGAAACTAATGCCTAATAATCTTATTCGGCGATTGCAGAGCTAGTATTTGTATCAGTTAGTATTTTTTCATCAACTTTCTTTTTAAGACGATAACGCTTATCGCTAATAGCAATAAAGCCACCCAAAGCCATCATTAAAGCACCTAGCCAAATCCAATTAACAAAGGGTTTATCGTGAATACGAATTGCCCAAGCATCGGTACCCGCTGCTGTTTTACCCAAAAACTCACCTAAAGCCACATAGCGATCGCCCCAAAAGTTTGAGTCTATGGCTGCCTCAGTTAATATATCGTTAGTTGACCAGTAACGACGCTTTTCTGGTTGTAAATCGCTAATTTTTTTACCGTTAGAAAAGATTTCTATACGACCGCGCTCAGCCGTATAATTTGGCCCTTGTATCGTCTTTACGTCAACAAAATTGTATTCATAACGGCCTAACACCAGTCGCTCACCCGTCTCCATACGTAAATCACGCTGGTCGCTATAAATAGTATTTAGGCATGCACCAAGGACTATTACAGCAATACCAAAATGAGCGACAACCATTCCGTAATAACTACGGGATAACTTACTCAAACCTTGATAAAGGCTATTAGATTTACGCGCCTTCGCATACATATCAAAGGCTGTTACATAAATTATCCAAGTAGCCACAAATACTGAAATGGCAGCTGCAAAGCTATAAGCTTCGCCGTTAAGACCACCATAAATTGCAGGAAAACCAATAGCAGTTACCAGGCTCAACGTTAAAGGATGCTTAAGTGCTTGCCACAATCTATTTATATTGGTTTTTTTCCAAAGCGATAAAGGTCCTACAGCCATAAATAAACACAGTATGCCCATAAACGGGATAAAGAAAAAATTAAAATAAGGAGGACCAACCGATATCTTGCCCAGACCCAGCGCATCTGCAAATAAGGGGTAAAGTGTGCCCAATAATACAGTGAACATAATAACAACTAATAAAATATTGTTGACGAGTAAGAAGGTCTCACGTGATAACCACTGAAAATTAGTCACGCTTTTAACCACCGGCGCGCGAAATGCATAGAGTGTTAAAGAACCGCCCACAACGGCTAATAAAAACAGAAGTATAAAAAACCCACGTTCTGGATCGCTCGCAAAAGCATGCACGGAATTAAGCACACCTGAGCGCACTAGAAAGGTACCTAACAAGCTTAAAGAAAAAGCAAATATGGCCAGTAGTATTGTCCAGCTCTTAAAGACACCGCGCTTTTCTGTAACAGCAAGCGAGTGAATTAACGCAGTACTGACTAACCATGGCATAAACGAGGCATTTTCAACAGGATCCCAAAACCACCAACCACCCCAGCCAAGCTCGTAATATGCCCACCAGCTACCTAGAGCAATACCCACGGTTAAAAATGCCCAAGCAACTGTCGTCCAGGGACGTGACCAACGAGCCCACGCGCTATCAAGTCGACCAGAAATTAACGCCGCAATGGCAAATGCAAATGTAACCGAAAGACCAACATAGCCCATATACAATAACGGGGGATGAAAAATGAGTCCGACATCTTGCAAGAGCGGATTTAAATCAGCCCCATCGCCGGGAGATAGAGGTAACAGTCGATCAAAAGGGTTAGACGTAAATAACATAAACGATATAAAGCCAACGCCAACCATGCCCATAACAGCAAGCACAAGAGCCACCATATCAAGTGGTAACTGTCGGCTAAACAGGCTTACCGCAAAGGCCCAACCTGCCAATATAAGTGCCCACAGCAATAAAGAACCCTCGTGCCCACCCCATACCGCACTTACTTTATAATATTCAGGCAGCAAACTGTTAGAGTGATTGGCAACATATTTAACGGTAAAGTCATCTTGAACAAATGCCCATGTTAGGCATAAAAAACTCAAAAAGATAAAAACAAAACCACCCGTTGCAAGAGAGCGACTGGATGCCATTAACAAGGTGCTTTTAGTATAAGTTCCGTATATTGGAACAACCGATAAAAGCCCGAAAAGAATAAAGGCAATGATTAATGCAATATGGCCGAGTTCTGGAATCATAAGTCTGCAACATTGTTAAGGAATTAATGGAAAAAAATCAAATCTTTAATTTAAATATAGATAATCAATTGAGCGCGCGTCAGCACTCTAAAATAGACAAACCAATTAGACTTCGCAGGTCTCTTGGTACTTAACATCTCCACCCGCTTGCTCCAGTGCCTCGGCAACCTCTGGTGGCATATAGTTTTCATCATGCTTTGCGAGTACTTCAACTGCATTAAATTGGCCCGCATTATCGACTTTGCCATGAACAACAACCGCTTCACCTTCAGCAAATAAGTTGGGTAAAATTCCCGTGTAATTAACCTGCACATTAGCAATACCATCGGTGATACCAAAGCTCATATCTAGGCTCTCTATCGAGCGCACAACACTTCCCGCTATTACACAGCCACCGGCTCTAATCGTTCTATCAATCGGCACCTCACCGGCGACTATTTTACTGGGAGGGTAAAATAAGTTGATATTCTCACGCAGTGCATAGGTAATTAGTAAAACAGCAGCACTCGAAAGAATCACAATAAAAAACACAAGAAATAACCGTTGTCTACGTACCGGATTCATTCAACACCTTTAGTATTTGATTGATTTGAAAATGAAAATTCTATACACAAGCTCTATTGCTCAAGCTTTTACAAAAATGTGGCCAATAAACTATTTGGGCACTCATTTTTTTACGTATTAATTAGCCTAGCCGACTAGTCCCTATGCTTCGCACCGCCAAGATATCTACGATCTATATTAACACCTTTATCCTTTGCGATATCTGATGAAACAATCACTTTATTCACATCAATCACAGGAAATGACTCATTTAATAGAGCCTTATCATTTATCGCCCTATTTTGACGAGATAGAGCCGACTCAGCCATGTAGCCATTACTGCTAATAAGCTTAGTATTGAGGACTCAATTACCGACATAAGTTGCTTTGACTGGGGCGACTCTTGTAGTTTTCTGGCACATTACTTGGGCAACTATTTGGCCTTTTAGTTTATAGGTAAAGTAATTCATCTTCTGACAGTCAGAAAAGTGACTAGACAAGCCCCATACATAAGACTCCTTAACTGACATTGCAAGTATTTGTATTTCATTGGCTTGAACGTAAAAAATTTACACAAACTTTAGGTATAAATTAGTCTGTCCAACTCCTGCCTAAGCTTCTCTCTCGTCCATAATGTCTACGGACTATATTTACACCGTTATCCCTAGCGATATCTGATGAAATAATCACTTCATTCACATCAGTCGCAGGAAATAACTCCGTTAATATGGCCTTATCATCTTTCGCCCTATTTTGACGTGATAGAGACGACTCAACAATATAGTCATTATTGCCAATAACTTTGGTAGTAAGCACTAAATTTCCGATATAGCTTGTTTTGCCGGGAACGACGGTAAATTTAAAGGAAAAATCGCTAACCATTGTCCATTCTGCCTCCTCGTAATCCTGCTCTATGAACATACCATAGAATTCATACTCGCCCTCGGGCAAGCTAAAGACATGCATGCTCTCGGTACTGTTTTGATCAGAGAACTGACCATATTTTTTTGCATAGGAATTAAAAACAGACTGATCACGATGTTCTTGTTCACCGTATTGATAACCATAAGTTAATGATAACTGGCCAATATTAAAGAGACTTTTATTGGCTACTTTTCGATAAGTTAAGGAGAAGGGTACATCGTACAAACCCTTACTACTCACGGTCATTACACTATCGCCTCTAGCGCTTTGCGCACTCACGACATAAGCACTACTCGGTTGTACTGTCTTATGTGCTGAGCATGCCGCTAGCGACACTAGGCAAGCGATGCTGAATAAACGCTTTAAATTCATTTGCAGTGTCATGTATTACCCTCTAATAAGGTATTAACGCGGCGACTTTTCTAATTTTTTCTGGCGCCTTACTTGTGCAACTAATTGGCGTTTTAGTTTATAGGGAATATAAATCAATATTCCTATCGCTAGAAAGGTGACGAGATAAGCCCCCCATACATAAGGCCCATGTCCGGACATTTGAAATAAATCGAGCATACTTTCAAACTGAAACTTCATCCCAACACCTCTCCTAATTCATCTGCTGAACGTTAATTATCGACCAGTATTACCGTAACAAACTACTGACTCAACACACCAGCTAATACAGCTACTAATGCACTTAAGACAATAATCTTATCCATTTTGAAACATTCAACACAGGAAGAAAAATTTATCGTGTCTATTAATTTTTAAATAAAATTATGGATATCAAAAGTATTAAACTTTTTTAGCAGAACTTTTAATACGGCCGTTTAATAACAACTCTTTAACCCAACTTGTTTTTTGCTCTTGACTTAAAATCTCTATGCGAGTCCACGTCATTAATAACCATGCATACAGACAATAAAATCCAAAAATCATAATGAGTAAGGGGTAAGCCATAGATGGGTCAATACTTGATGCACCCGTAAATTTTAAGGTGGCCGGCTGATGCAAAGTAAACCACCAATCAACAGATTTATAAATAATCGGGATATTGATCATGCCCACCAAACATAAAATAGCACTCGACTTATTACTTAAGTCACGGCTTTGATAAGCGCCCTGTAATGCAATAACACCGAGGTATAAAAAGAATAAAATTAACATTGAGGTAATACGTGCATCCCATATCCACCAAGTACCCCAAGTTGGTTTGCCCCAAATGGCACCGGTTACCAGCGTTACAAAGGTCAGTATGGCACCAATAGGCGCTGCACTTTTCATCACCATAAACGATAATTTCATGCGCCAAATCAAACCAACTGCACCCGCAATTGCCATCACGTAATAACCCGCTAAGGCTAAAAAAGCCGCTGGCACGTGAATAAAAATAACTCGGTAACTATTACCCTGTTTACTATCTGCGGGGGCAAACCCTAGCCCCCATATCACACCAATAACTAGCGCCATAAGAGCTAGAGCCCCTATCCAAGGTGACCAGCGACTTGTTTTTTCGTAAAACCAACGGGGTGAACCTAATCGATGAAACCACTGCCAATTCAATTGATATTCCCTCTGCTTAACTATTTATTGAGTTATCTATATTTGTACTTAACGATACCTAACTAGCGTTACTTAACGCGATCTAAACGCCTTAAGCCTCAACACTCATACGAAGTGCACCTGCAATTGCTAAAGGTGCCAACACAATAGCAAGGGCACAAAAAGCACCCAATATAGCCAATGGGCCACCAATCGCAAACCCCTCCACTGCCATACGTACACAACTTGCACCAAAGATCAGTACCGGCACATATAGCGGCATAATAATTAACGAAATCAATAAACCGCCTTTACGCAGCGATACCGTCAGTGCAGCGCCAATGGCACCCACCAAGCTGAGTGTAATCGTCCCTAAAAATAACGATACTAATAAAGGTAAATAGCCCTCGGCAGGAAGCGCTAATAACACCCCCAACAAAGGCGCCGCAAAAGTGAGAGGCAGGCCCGTGGTTAACCAATGGGACAAGACTTTACCTAACACCATAAAATAAAGAGATTGTGGGCTAAGAATCAACTGCTCAAGGGAGCCATCATCGTAATCGCTGCGAAATAGACTATCTAGGGACAATAAAGTGGCTAAAAGAGCAATTACCCATAATAGACCAGGCGCTAAAAAAGAGAGTGCTTTTGACTCAGGTGAAATGCCTAATGGCATCATCGTGACTACCATCAAAAAGAACACAACGGGGTTAATTATATCCCCACGTTGACGATACGCGGTAACCACATCGCGCTTTAAAACCGCTAAAAAAGCCTGAGTCAAAGAGACCTCATGAGTGCTATCATTTTGCTGGCTAAACTTGGCACCAATATCTGTTTTAACGCTAGTCATCACTCGACCCCAAGCGGGTCTGAGGCAGTTCTATGCGCGGGAAAATACTCTTGTAATGTCACTTTTTTCAATTGTTCGATAGAGGGCGATTGATGTGTTGTCATTATCACGCAACCACCAAGCCTTGCATGCTCGATAAGTAAGGCCTCTAAATTAGCGATGCCTTGTTTATCGATGGCGGTGTAGGGCTCGTCTAACACCCACACTCGCGCACGACTTAGGTATAGGCGCGCTAGCGCTATACGCCGTAATTGCCCAGCAGACAACTGATGGCCAGGCATATCTTCATAGCCATAGAGGCCAACCTGAGCGAGCGCCTCATCGATGTCTGCTAAGCTCGCATTTTGATGAAGGCGTGTTAGAAAAGCCAAATTCTCTCGTGGCGTTAAGGTGTTTTTAACACCCGGCAGATGTCCGATAAATAATAAGTTTGCTAGATAATCTTGTCGGACGCGTCGAATAGATTCGCCACGCCAATGAATATTGCCCTCGTAGTCGGGCAATAAGGTCGTTAACGCTCGTAAAAGTGTGGTTTTACCACAGCCATTGGGACCTTCTATTTGAACAACATCACCGGCGCTAACGCTTAGATCGAGATGTTCAAATAAAACACGACCATCTCGCTCACAAGCAAGCGCTTTACATTCCAGTAAAATCGATGATGTATTCACACAAAAATTCCAAATAAAGAATCAGCTAGCAAGAGGAAGTGTTAAAAAGTGGCCATTGGCGACTTATTAGCGACCTACATAGAAATAAATCCGTATTATAGTGACTTTATACGGCCAGTATAGAGATTTATTGCTATTCTTAACTTATTGTAATCAGCAATAAAAACAAGCGAAGATAAAGGCCTATTGTGGTTGATCGAATACCTACACCAAATACAAGCAGTGTGGTGAGCCGAGTATCAAATATTGGGGCCCAGTCTCGTCCTCAAGCTAGCAATCAGAGCAACACAAATAGTCCCTTAGCCAATAGTGCTTCATCAAACAGCGGTTCATCAAATAACTCGACCACAACAAGTAATGCTTCTAGCGCGGCAGCGACCAATAAAAAGAGTACTGCGGCAAATGTAGCGTCGATCATCAATGCGATTCAACAGTTATCACCCAAGCAAAACCTCACTGCACAAGTGACTAGTAGCCAAGCGCTTAACAATAGGGAGCATGCCCTGCTACAACGTATTAACCCCAGCCTTGTACAACAATTAAAGACCCAACAACTTGCTCAGCAATCAAGCCAAGCAGCGGCTAATCTAGGTTCAGATAATCTAAGCACAAGTAAATCAAGCACTAATGCCCTTACGCGTAACACACCACTTTATCTAACAAAGTTAACCTTCAATACTTCCGTAGACATTAACGCATTAATTAATTCGAAAACATTAATAACCATTACCAATCAAGCCTTCAGTACGAATCAAACACTGATACTAAGTCAGCAAAATGGGCAGCTACAAATTAGCCCCAACAACCAATCACAGCTCAATTTACAAGCAAGGCTACAACAAGCGGCAAGCCAGACCATAAAAAATATTTTGCCTAGACAAGAAAGTGTTAGCCAGTTACAACAGTTTAGCGGGCAACTTAGCCAAGTAATGACAAAGCTAGCGCCTAACTTACAAGCAAAACTTGCCAGCGGCCAAATCATACAAGCGCTCAACGAGCTTAACCGCTTTACTCAAACAAATCTGTCATTGCAACAAGGTCGACAAGTGCAACAAGCACTCGCCAATAGTGGCACTTCATTCGAGACCAAACTAACTCAATCAAACCTTGTTAATAATGTAGCTGGGGCTAACTTAAATACAAACAGCACACATACAAATTACAATACGTTAACTCAGAGCTCTTCTCTACAAGCTAATCCTCAAGGTAATTTACAAACTGATATTAGAACAACTCTCGATAAAATTTTAACAGGAATTAATACATCTGATGCGTCTACACGCTTAAATAGTTTATCGACTCCACTAAATCAATCGGATATAGACAAACTTATTGCGGCTATTATTGCCACGCAAAATACTAGCGCTAATCCGACAGTTAATACTATCAATATTCCTAAAACCCTAACGGCCGCCACTGCCGCAGTATTTAGGCTACTAGGTATTCAGGTTCCCTTCGACGCGCCAATAGTGGCGCAATTACCTAAAGCTATTGAACAACATTTAAAAAAATTAATTGAACAAACTCACGCTAAAATTCAATTTAATCAATTGCGCTCTATCGGCCTCGATCAACCCAGTAGCGAATCCCGCGGTAATTTACAGCAATTTCACACAGAGCTTCCACTTCGCTTTAACGAACAAGTGCTGCCTTTACAATTAAGTATTCACGAACAAGAAATAGCAAAAGAAGGTTATCAAGATGAAGCTGCTGAGCAAACTACGGATGACGAGAAAAAGTTAACCACTCGCCGCTGGCAAGTTTTTTTATCCTTTGACTTACCAGACAATGAGAAACTTCATACACAACTTACTATTGTCGAGTCATCTATTTCAGCAACACTATGGGCAGAGTCATCTAGATTATGCCACCAAGCACAACAAGATCTTTCTTGGCTGAGAGATAAGCTACTCGCCAATGGCTTGACCGTCGAAGATATTACTTGTCTACAAGGTAGACCACAGCAAAAAGAGGTATCACTCGACTATAATCTTGTTGATATTAAAACCTAACAAAAGCAGTCGTGAAGATTACTTTATGAAGAAAGTAATCTATGAGTGAAACTATTAATGAGTAAACTATGAACGAAGAAGATTTTAAACAAGCCGTTGCATTATTTTACGATGGCGACTGCGCACCGACTGTTGTCGCGAAAGGGAGTGGCGCGACAGCAGAAGAAATTATTGCTATCGCACGTGCAAATAATGTAACCCTTTGTGAGAATGAACCACTACTGGAGCTTTTAATGAGCCTAGAATTAGGCGATCATATTCCGCAAAGCCTATACATTGCTATTGCACAAATTGTAGCCTTTGCTTACCACTTACAAAGTAAAGAGCCCGCAATCACCCCATAAAATCAGATTGAACAGCTAATACCCAGACCACCTAAACCACAATAACCATTTGGGTTTTTATCTAGATATTGTTGATGGTAATCTTCGGCAAAATAAAACTCTGTTGCGGGCTTAATCTCCGTTGTAATGGCCGTGGCACTATCGCCTAATTTATTTTTTAATGCCGTATCAAAAATAGCTTTAGTCTCTTCGCAAACTTGTTTTTGCTGTTCATTAAAATAATAAAGACCCGACCGATACTGTGTGCCTGAATCATGACCTTGCTGCATACCTTGCGTTGGGTTGTGGGATTCCCAGAATGTTTTCAATAACTCCTTTAAACCAAGGATTGATGGATCAAATACAATCAACACTGCCTCGTTGTGACCTGTTTGCCCCGAACACACCTCTTTATAATTTGGGTTTTGTGTAAAACCTGCGCTATAGCCCACCGCCGTGGTGATAACACCCGGCAAACTCCAAAATTTTCTCTCTGCACCCCAGAAGCAACCCATTCCAATAATTAGTTGCTCACTGCCTGCTGGATAAGGCGGCTGCATAGATGATCCAAGCACCGTATGCTGGCCACTAATCGCTAGCGTCTCACTGCGACCGATTAATGCATCTGCAGCTGATACCATTTTTGCTTTGGCTAGAGTTTTAAAAAACATAAAATCATCCTCGTCTCAAATTCAGCTATTTATAGTTGTTAAATTCGTACCTTGTACGTGGTGTGTATATTTATCGTACCTATTTGTCTTACCTATTTGTCTTACCTATTTGTCTTACCTATTTGTCGCCCCAGAATTTTCATCCTTACTTCTCACATTAGAGTATTGAGTCTCAAAAAACAGAAAAGTTCTTGGGCTGCACTCTCAAATTTATAATATCGCTATCGATAAAGTGCATACACCCATCACGGCACTAGCTAATATCTAAAATCATGCCCGATGTGTTGAATGGATGCGGGACCGACCAATTGTCGTAAATAGCATCAAATTTTTCACAACAACGCAGGGCCATTTCGCGAAAAGGTGGGCGACCAGGATCCGTTATAACAACACGCTGCACACCGGCTTTATGGGCACAATCAATTAAATTAAACAGTAAATCATTCATTTCATCCCAAAAACAAATATCCGAGCCAATCACCATATCAAACTGTGAAAGCATCTTTTGGGTTAGTTTTTCATAGGGTATATTCAATGCACAGACTTCGACATTGTTAATCTGTGCATGGTGGTGCAGAAATGGAAACACCGCTGCATCTGCGTCTAAGGCCGTCACCGATGCTTGAAATTGCTTAGCACAATAAATACCTGCAACACCCCAACCGCTGCCAATCTCTAAAATACGCCACTGCTTTTTGGGTGGCGCAACATTTAAATAATCGATCAACACATTTGTTGCATTCCAAAATTTATTGCCGTGAATAGCGGCTGTTGTATTAGCGCGTTTTAATCGCCTAATATCTGGGTGGCTATTTTTTAAAACCGTCAGTCCAAATACATCTCTACTATGTACTTGCTGCTTATCGTCTAGCGTCATTTGTAAATCCAATATGGTTGCGTCTATTTAAAAATCGTCGAACAACCCCATTATGCATTAGTGAGATTATAAAATTCTTACAGTTTTTTTTGTATTTTGACAGCGTATAAAAGACAATAGCATGAGATTTGGTCTAACTCATTAATCTTATCAAGCAAAAAGAGAGTCTCTGATAGGCTATTAGCACCCACTATTTTATAACAGCCTATATATAACGACTGACCATAACTAAATACCATAACTACAGAAACACAGGTGAAGCCTACTCAATGTTTAAATCATTACTCGTTATTATTGCTATTGTTGCCCTTATTTACGCTTTAAAGTATTTTCGGGGTATACCCGCTGAAGACAAGCCAAAAGCAGCCCTTAAATACGGCTTATATATTGCGGCCGTCGTTGTCATAGGTTTGGTTATAACCGGCAAAGTGCACTGGATTGCTGCAGGGCTTGCAGCGCTTTTGCCTATTGCACAACGACTATTTACGACCGGCATTCGCTTTATGCCCTATATCAAGCAAATGTATGCATCTAAACAACAGCAGTCAGATACATCTGCACCACCTGCTCAAGCAAGCAATAACATGACTGCCGATAAAGCCAAGGATATCTTTGGCCTTAAATCAGTAGAAAGCGCAGAGCAAATTATAAAGCGCCATAGAGAGTTGATGCAAAAGAACCACCCAGATCGTGGCGGTAGCGATTATTTAGCCGCTCAAATCAACGAAGCTAAAGAGTGTTTAATGAATGACTTTAAAAATAGCTGATTAGCTTTACTGTAGACTAAAATACTACCAAGCGATAAAAACCTATAAAGCCAACGTAATGTTTTGTGTGACGGATTCGCTAACCACCTTTCAACCTTTCCTTTACTTTTCGTTCATGCTTTCAAAACAGTATATTGATCGATTGTTGGTTTGTGGGTAATGACTATGGATATATTTGGGGAAGGCGTGATCAAGCATCAGTATATTCATCTTTTAACTGTCGTCGAGTAATAAAGATCCATACCATATATTAAAGTCTCATACTTAATACACTAGAGAAATCAATAACCCTCGGTGTCATAATGAGGCCGCCTTAAGGGGGTTCATCTTCTTTAGCTTTAAAGTCCACGGCGCTATTGATAACACTTTCTAACATTTGATCATCCCAAGGCTT
>CAXMPB010000168.1:0-11079 GCA_964195035.1 Cellvibrionaceae bacterium
AAAGTTGAAAAAGACCCAAAGAAACAAAGCGAATTAAGAAAAATTGTTAACAACTATAATTGTCGCGGTTAGTTTGACTGATAGCTATTCGACAAGCCTCTAAAATTAAGGAGTAATTAACGTGTTCGGTATTAATGCACCGGTATGGAAGCTAAAAAGTCTGCGACGATTAGCGATGGTATTCGTTTGTCTTATGGGTTTATCCGCCTGTGAGACATTAGATACGTATAATCCGGGCTCTATTCCTCAAGCAGGCCCGAGCGTAGGACCGCAAATATATACTGATCCCAATAAAAAGCAGTATGCTTATAACTCCAATACTTATTTAGATGTGGTCATTCCGGTGTTTGATCCGGGCTTGCCTTTAAATGATCGCGGTGATGTCGATTATAAAGCCGTGGGTAAAGCAGGTTTGTGGCCACAGTTACGGCGTGCAGAAGCCAATCGCTTTGCTGTTGAAACCAAGCGAGCAGTAGAAAAATTAGGTACTTTTGGGTCGGTGAGTGTTGTCCCTACGGCGACGGCAAGCGCTGATGTTTATTTACTAGGCAGTATTGATAAATCCGATAGCGAAATTATTAAGCTAAGCGTTAACGTGTTAGATAGCCAAGGTAAGCTATGGGGTAAGCGCCAATTTGAGCATAAAGTGGCGAAGGGATTTTATCGCGATAGAGCCAATGACAATAAAGATCCCTATGGCCCTGTTTTTATGCAGATTGCGGACTATGTTTATGAATTGTTAAAAACAAAATCAGAAAAAGAAAAAGAGACCATCAAACATATTACGGAGTTACGCTACGCACAACTCTATGCCCCTGAAGTCTTTAGTAAGCATCTAAAATTAAAAAAAACGTGGAGTGGTAATTACGAGTATAAGCTACGGAGCCTACCCAGTCAGAATGATAGTGTAGTCAATCGAATCAAGCCCTTGCGTGTGCAAGACCAATTATTTATTGATCGCTTACAAACGCAATATGAAGGTTTTCATGCTAAATCAGACGATAGCTACCGTGCGTGGCAAAAAGAAACCTTGCCAGAAATTCTTGCGACTAAAAAATCTAGATCCGACCGCAATGTCCGTATAGGTGCTGGCCTTGCAATGGCGACATTAGCGGTTTTATTGGGTCAAAATTCCAACTCCACTGCCGGTGAACTTGGTACCATCGTTGGAGTGGTGGCGAGTGGCGCACTGCTTAAAAGCGCGATGGATAAAAATGCTGAGCTAAAAGTTCATAAGCAATCGCTGGATGAATTAGGTGAGTCCTTAGATCTTGAATTAAGCCCACAATTGATAACCCATAACGATCAAACTATTGAGCTTACAGGAACGGCAAATGAGCAATACCAACAATGGAAAAACCACCTAAAAGCCATTTATGAGCTTGAAAAAACACCTAATAAACAGCTCTAACTGACGATAGGAAAAAATGTGTTTGATCAACAAATAAAACAGGCGCGGGGTAGGCGTCGTCAACAATTACGTAGAGTACTGTTGGCCACAGTTATTGTTGCGATATTGAGTGTCGCGTTAGCATTGATTTATATCGTGGTTCAACGACAGTTAACGACTGGACATAATCTCGTTGTTAGCCCAGCTGAGATGCCTAAAGTGACGACACCAGCAGATAGCGCTATTAGGCGAAAACTATTTCAACAACAGTTGATATTCTTTGAGCAAGAACAAGGGGTTTTATTAAAGAATCCTGATTTTTTACGGTGGCTAGCTACTAGTGATTCATCTATTAAGGCCATGGGTAAGATAATATCGGAGAAGACAATAGCAGAGGAAAAAAATAAGGCCTTGGCCTTGTTTGCCAATAGCGCTTATAACGATGCCATTGCTACACTTCAACACGCCAGCGACATAGCAGTTGCGGTAGAGCAAAGCTGGCATCACGCACACGAAGATAAACTTGCCCAGGCACAACTTGCCTATGACGAAGGCAACATTAAATCTGCGCAGCTATATTTGAATCAAACGCTAAAGATTAAGTTACAAGAGCCAAGAGCTTTATCACTACAACATCAACTGGCTAGTTATCCTCAAATCGCCAGATTGTTACACGCACTTAAAATAGCAAAAGTGGAAAATAATTTACAAAAGCAAGCCAATATTCTGCAACAAATTATCGCGCAAGACTCTACCAGAATATCGCTAGTTGATGAGTTAAAAGAGATCAATAAAACACTAAATGACCGTGCGTTTAGTCAAGCGATTGCCGAGGGCTTAACTGCGGTTGATCAGCAGCAACTAAGTAAAGCAAGCATCGCTTATCAGCGGGCAAAAACGATTTATTCGCAACGACCAGAGCTAAAAACCTTACAGCAAAAAATTGCACAACAACAAACATCAACATACCTTCAAGCAATATTGGCAAGCTTAAAAAAAGCAGAGCAGCGGGATGATTGGCAGGGCGTGTTGGCAATCACACAAAGTACCAGGGTGAGCAATACTATTATTCAAAGCTATCAAAAAAATGCGCAAAAGGTTTTACGCCTACAGCAAACGGCGAATAACTATTTAACGCGGCCGGAACGTTTGCAAGATAAGAATATAAGGCAGCAAGCACAAGCCTTTGTCACAGATAATTTCGCCATGGCCTTAAAAAGCCCTAGCTTTTCCAAACAGATAGAGCAACTGAGCGATAAGCTGAGCGCGGCGAGTACCCAACAAAAACTGTATATTACCTCGGATAAAAAAACCGATATATGGGTGTTGGGGGTTGGTCATGTAGGTCAAGTTACCGAAAAAGAAATCCTTTTATATCCCGGAAAATATATTGTCGAAGGTCGCTGTCAGGGCTATCGCCATAAGCAATTATCTATTACCTTATCGGCCTCGGTAGCGGCTAATATTCATGTGGTGTGCGATGAACGAATTTGATAAAACGATTAAAAGCGCAAGACAAAAACGCTTTGTTCAATATAGCTTAATAGGCAGCATAGTCGCCGTTGGCTTATTGGCTTATCTCTCATGGCTATTCTTAGCAAAAGGCTATGTGCTTACGGTTATGCCTGAGGATGCACAGGCGAACGTTGAAATTGATGTGCGTGAAGGCCATGGTTTTTATATGGGCGGTGCACTGTATTTATTACGTACTAATGCCACGGTCAATGTGAGCGCTATTGATTTTGAAACAGAAACCTTACGCATTACAGATTCAACCGATACCACCATAGGGATTACCTTAACACCTAGCCCCGGAACATTGATTGCGAATACCCAACCGCATCATCCCGAGACCGAATGGTCAATCAATGATGAATTGATGCATATTGGTGAAAGATTAGAGCAGCGAATTCCACCAGGCGATCATAAAATCACTATTCGTCACAAATTTTATCGGCCGATAGAAGAAAGTATCACTATTTCTCGTAACCAAAAGCAAGAGCAGACATGGCTGTTAACTCCAATTATGGGACAACTAGTGATCAATACATCACCCGTAACAGCAACTGTGGCGGTTAATGATCTTGTGGTTGGGAACACGCCAATCACTATAGATAAAGCTGCGGGAGCCTACGCGCTATCAATCACAGCCGAGGGTTATGAGCTGATCGAAGAACGTGCCGAAATCACCTATGACAATCCACAAGTGAGGCGAGAATATCAACTAGAACCACGCAAAGGGTTGTTATCACTGAGTTTATCGCCCGCGGGTGGTGAGTTATTGGTTGATGGTGTAGCAATAGCGCTTACGTCTAATCAGTCGACACTTACAGTTCCTATTGTGGCGAATAAAAAGCACCGTGTTCGCTACCAATATTCCGGTTACGCGGCCTATAACACTACCGTAAAGGTCGTACCCGATGAAAACAAAGACATCAATGTTGAACTGAAAAAAACCTTTGGTACGATCAGTATTACTACATCGCCCGCAGCCACTATTCGTAAAAATGGAAAGGTCGTTGGCCAAACATCATTTAGCCAAAAACTGTCGACGGTACCTCATCAATTTGAATTTTCGCGCGCGGGTTATCGAACACAAATACGACAAATTACACCAGAAACTAACAAGGAAAAATCCATTCAAATTCGTTTGTTAAATGAATTTGATGCTCGCCGAAAAGAAGGTAGGCCGCTGTATGTCTCTACCTTAGGGATTAAAATGCAACAGGTGAAGCCCGATCGATTTACTATGGGTTCAGCTCCCAACGAAAAAGGCCGGCAGCGTAATGAGTTTCCCATCGATGTTAGTTTTAGTCGCAGTATATGGGTAAGCCAACATGAAATTACCGAAGCGCAATATACTGTTTTTGATTCATCAAAAGCTAATACGAGCTTACCTGTTAGCGATATTACTTGGTTAGAGGCCATACGCTATTGTAATTGGCTGAGCAAAAAAGAAGGTTTGTCTGCCTTTTATATTATACAAAATGGGCGAGTCAAAGGTATTAATGACAAGGCAATTGGCTATCGTCTACTCAGCGAAGCCGAATGGGAGTGGCTGGCTAAAAAAGCTCTGCGATCAGCACCCACGGTTTATACTTGGGGTAATGCAGAGCGTATTCCTAAGCGGGTTGGAAATATCGCAGATCAAAGTATGAGCAGCAGCGCAACATTTTATTTTAAAAATTATAGTGATGGCTTTAAGGGTAAAGCGCCCGTCGGTAGTTTTAAAGTTGATCGTGTAGGGTTTTATGATTTGTTAGGTAATGTCAGCGAGTGGGTACATGATAACTATACCAACACACCACCAACTAAAACGAGTGTGATAGATTATATGGGTGCTGCGCGTGGTGTAGGGCATATTGTGAAAGGTGCTAATTATAATAGTGGGCGCTTGGCAGAATTGCGCGGTTCTTATAAATCTGTGAGCCAGACCAGTGCGCCGACGATTGGATTTAGAATCGCTCGTTATGCAAAATAATAAATCCTCTATTATTGTGAATAGTTAATTTAGTATAAAAAGGTTTGATAATGCGACGTCATAAATATATTAAAATGCTGTTAATTGTTGTCGCGTTAGCGGCAGGCTCTGCCATTGCTGTCACCATTAGTCTAGATTCTTCAACGCGTTTCCCTGTGGATATTTAATATGAAAAATACTAACGATGGCATGAATCCCTCTTGGATACTTTCAGGCTTAGTACTCGTTGCCTGTTTTACTATTATGCACTTGTTGTTTGAAGGAGTGATTCGCCCTAATGCGGCAACTGCATTAGCCAGTGAAGGCACAACCGCAATGCAGAATTTTTATGTGATCTTTAAGGACCTAGAGCAACAGTTGTGTTTATCGGCTGCGATCTATTGTATCTTTTTAATGGCTTACAAATTAGTAGTGCTGGTAGGAGAGGAAGATTTTTATACGCGCGATTTTTTACAGGGTAATTTTTCTATTACTAACACTGCCGCAAATAATAACTCCAAGACAGAAGAAAACGAAGCAGAAGTAACAAGCGACCAGCCTATATTAAATATTGATTCCGCGTTAGCTACCTTAGAAGGCAGCCAGTATAAAGATAACTCCGCTATTGCTACATGGATTAATTGCCTTAAGCGTTATAAAAATACACATAATGTACAACATGCCTCTGATGCTATTGAATCTAGTGTTGAAGCGCTAGCGATGCAGCTAGAATCGGGTAACAATATGATTCGTTATATTATTTGGGCTATTCCATCTATTGGTTTTGTGGGAACAGTACGAGGTATAGGGCAAGCCTTGGCACAAGCCGATGAAGCATTGGCAGGCAATATTGCTGGGATGACAGCAAGCTTAGGTATTGCCTTTAATTCGACCTTTGTTGCCTTATTAATTAGTTTGTTATTAATGTTTTTACTGCACATTCTTCAAAGTCGACAAGATCAAATGGTGATTAACACGCAACGTAGCTGCGAAAAAAATCTTCTCGCGCACCTACATCAATAACAAGTATATTCACTATATATGTTAATTAAATATGTTGTTTAAGCGCAGATCGGCAGACGGCTTTAACCTGGCCTTTTTAGACGTGATGGCCTGTGGCTTGGGTGCAATCGTATTGATACTAATGCTGGTTAAATTTAATGCCAGCACCGATGTGCCAAGTAATGAAATTGAACGGCTACAACAAGAACTTAACGCCTTAGAAAGTAATGCTGTAGCGGTACAAGCCACTATTGCCCAGACGAGTAAAGCGATTAGCGCACAGTCTGCATCGCTAGCCAAAATTAAAGAGCGTGTTACTCAGCTCACTCAACAGAAAAGTACTGAGCAGCAAGCACTGATTAATAAAAAAGCAGTGCTGGCCGATGTAGAAAAATCTATTGCAGCGGCTGCAGCTATGCAAGCAGACGATAATACGAGCTTGCAAGGTGTGGGGGAAGAAACCTATTTGCTGGGCTTAAAAGTTGAAGGAAAAAATATCGGGATTTTAATCGATACCAGTGCATCCATGACAGATGAAAAGCTCATCGAGATTATTCGTCGTAAAATCGGTAGCGATGCTAAAAAACAATCAGCACCCAAGTGGCGACGTACCAAAAGAGTGGTGCAGTGGTTGTTGGCGCGATTACCGACATCATCACAAGTCAGCGTGGTGAGTTTTAACGACACCGCAAATAAAGTCGGTCTCAAAAGTATCGTCCCGGCAAATAATGTCAACGCGATGAAAAAACTCATTAGCAGTATCGAAAAACTAGTGCCGCAAAATGGTACCAACTTACAAATAGGTCTTAGTGAAATACAAACACTTAATCCTAAAATAAGCCATCTTTATATTATCACCGATGGCTTACCGACCTTGGGTAAACGTTCAAAAAGTCTTAGATCTTTGGCGAGCTGTGCGTCGCTATTTAGCAATGCTAAAACCATTACTGGCCAGTGCCGTCTACGTTTATTTTTTTACAGCTTGCAGCAGGTAAAAATGCCTGGCATACAAGTGAATGTTATTTTATTGCCATTAGAAGGTGACCCTCAAGCGCCACAAGCTTATTGGGAATGGACAGCATCAACTGGCGGTTTATTAATAAGCCCTGCGGCATCATGGCCATGAAACGTCAACGCGCACCCCTAGAGGTCTTTAACATTGCCTTCTTAGATATTATCAGTTGTGCCTTCGGCGCGATTGTCTTGCTGGTACTGTTAGCAAAAAATGGCCCTGAAGGAGATTTCTTTGATCCCAAAAAACTCAGTGATTTAATTCAAGCCTTAAGCCAGGCAGAAATAGGCGCTGCGCAACAAAATTTATCTCTAGCCAATAAACAGCAGCAGCTACAACAATTACAACAAGCGCAGGCCATTAGCGAGAGGCAACAACTAGCCCTTAATAGCGATGTTGTAGCGGCTAAAAACCAAGTGCAACAAATGGCATCTATCGCTGATGGGCTTAAAACTATTGTCGAGTCTCGTCAGCGTGCTGCACTTCAAGTAGGTAATTCCAATGTACGCGATGAAGAAGTGGGGGGCATTCCCGTCGATAGTGAATATATTATTTTTATTGTCGACACCTCGGGCAGTATGCAGCGTATTTGGAATAAGGTACTCAATGCCATGGATGATATTCTCGATAACCATCCCCGAGTGAAGGGCGTGCAAGTGATGAGTGATATGGGCACTTATCTTGTCTCATCATCTGCAGGTAAATGGCGTAAAGATACCCCCGGTAGCCGCAAAGCCATATTGTCGGCAATGCAGCAATGGCGCGGCCAAAGTAACAGCAGCCCCGTAGAAGGTCTTACTTTAGCCCTTAAAACTTACGCGAGAAAAACCAAAAGCCTCTCTATTTATATCTTGGGCGATGAATACTCCGGCGGCTCTTACGATCCGGTGATTAGTGCCCTTAACAAACTTAACACCGAGCCAAAAACGGGTAGGCGCCTCGCCCGTATTCACGCTATTGGATTTTTATCAGAGCAAGCATCGGCTAAATATTCAACGTTAATGCGTGAAGTGACACGGCAAAATAGAGGAACATTTTTGGCCTTGCCATAGATTTTGAGTGATAGATTAATAGTGATATATAAATAGTGGTAGGTTTTATGAGATATTATTATGTATAGGTTTAATTTTTTTATTGCTTAAGTACAATTTTGATAAAAATTCAGCTATAAATTTACGATGCACAATAAATATTCTTAAATATTTTTTTAAAAGCAAAATATAGTCATTATTTATTAAAGCACTTTATAAATAATAAAATAAAAAATATCATCAAGTACAGATTACATTTAGTCAGCTTACTGTTTTTTTTCTGCTTCTAATAAAGACTGTTTACGCTCTAATCCCCAGCGGTATCCACCAAGACTTCCATCTCCGCGCAAAACGCGATGGCAGGGTATAAGAATGCCAATACGATTTGCAGCGCAGGCTGATGCAACTGCTCTAAATGCCTTAGGGTTATCTATTTTTGTAGCTAGCGTACTATAGCTAAGAACATCGCCTTCTTTAATACTCAATAAAAACTGCCAAACTTTCATTTGAAATACCGTGCCACGCATATCAAGAGGCAGATCTGGTCTCGGTGCACGCTCACTAATATGTTGATTTAAAGCTTCTATCCATATATTAAGCTCCTCACTATTTTGTGTAGACGAGGCCACCAACATAGCGTTAGGAAATTCTATCTGCAACTTTGAAATAAGAGATTGTTCATCAACACCAAACTCTACAAAACAGACACCCTTATCGGTTGCAGCCATTGCCATTAATCCAAGAATGGTATTGCGACAAGCATAGGTAACAATTTCGCCAGCAGCTCCCTTTTGGTAGGTTTTGGGGGTCATACCGATATTTCGACTAGTTTCACCATAGACGCGGCTAGTAGAGCCAAATCCAGATGAATAAATAGCATCAGTAACCGTAGCGCCTTTTTTAAGATCTGCTTTGAAGCGTCGCATTCGCAAAGCCTCTTGATACGTTTTTGGAGAGATGCCAAAGGCTTCTTTGAATATTCGCTGTAACCTAGATGATGATAATTTTGCAATATTGGCTAAGCTTGCAAGTGTTAGTGTCTCGTCAGCATGCTCTTCGATATATCGAGCGATATTGACCATTCGATCATCGGACTGCTTCGCTTCGATAGGTTGGCAGCGCTTACAAGGGCGAAAGCCTGCCACCATGGCTGTTTTATGATTTGGAAAAAACCGTAAGTTCTCAGGTTTTGCCGAACGCGACGAGCACGATGGTCGACAAAATACAGCTGTCGTGATTACGCCATAAAAAAAAGATCCATCGAAAGACTTGTCTCTTGCAGCTATGGCTTTTTGCATTTTTTGCTCAGATGGCATCGACACGACTTTTATCCTGACTAAAAGATTGATGATACTGAATTGATTTTACCTCTATCAATAAATACTTCCATCCGTTTGTTGCTAAGTAATTAACATAAGAATGCACCAATCGGCTAGTTACTGTTTAAAAGTATTGCTAAGTTAGCGTCACCTTAGACTAATGACATAGATTAATATGATTCAAAAGAAACCTCTGAAAATAGACCTGACATTTGGCTTAATGCTACTTGCATTAGCAACAGTCTAGTGGCCTCGTTCTTCTTTGCTGAAATTGCGTTAACAGAAGTACCGCCGTTAACTATTGTCCTTCACCGTGTATTTTAGGCAGTGCCAGTGCTATTTATTATTGCCTGCTGGCAAGGAATTAAAATTTCTAGATCAATTCAGACTTGGTGTTGCTATTTAGTCATGGGCGCATTAAATAATACCATTCCTTTTTCGCTAATTTTTTGGGGTTAATCAACTATTGAGAGTGGCTTATCCTCTTTGTTTTAGAGTTTTCGAGCGAGCAGGGACTGCAAACCTTATGTTAGTGACATTACTAATTCCACCAGTAGCAATTAGTTTAGGCGTTGCCTTTCTTGATGAAAAACTAGCTTATGAAGCATGGCTTGGTTTTGGCCTAAATGCTATCGATTTTGTAATAACCGATGGAAGCTTGTTGGGGCAGCTACGGAATAAATGGAAGCGCTAATTCAGAGGCTACATTTTTTCATTTAAGCTTTCAGAAAACTTTCTACTTTTAGCTTTATTCACTAAGTATTTTACTTAGTGAATAAAGCTAAAGTACGTAGGTGTAAACATGTATCTGTTAACCAATATCTCAGTCATTACGTGCCTTATCTGCATTGAGGGTTTGCTTGATAAGTTCATTTCCAGAAATCGATTTTTCTATCATCGTATCAATATCATGACGATGCTCCCATGTGTCTTTAAGCAGCTCATAATCATAAATAAGAAAGTCACTGGCCAATCGTTTTGATTCAGCCTCTGATACCCCGAGCATTTCAAGTGTATTTCGCCCTAGAGCTAGTGAGCCCCTAACGGTTTCGCGCTCGACATAATCAACACCGATAGTCATCAAATCAAAGACATGAGAACGATTTCTGGCTCTTGAAACTAATTTGATTTGTGGGAAGTGTTCTTTAATAGATCGTGCAGCTTCTGTTGACTTATCTACATCATCAATCGCAATTATAATAACTTCTGCATCCGCAGCACCAGCCATACGTAGTAAATCTATATCGCTAGCATCACCATAAAAAACTCGGTGACCAAATTGTTTTACAAGCTCAATATGCTCGCCGTCATTATCGATTATAGTGGTTTCTATATCTTGAGTATGAAGCAGACGGCCCACTACTTGACCGACACGCCCAAACCCCAAAATAAGCACTTTATGATTTTGGTTAATGGGTGCTTCACTCTTAAGTTTCGGTGAGGAAAGCCGCGGTGCTATGAACTTGTCATGAAGAATTAATGTGAGCGGTGTGAGCGCCATAGAAATAGCAATGATGGCACTGTACTGCGACACCAAGCCTGCATCCATTAACCCTTCGGTGCGTGCAAACTGAAAAAGCACGAAGCCGAACTCACCAGCCTGACACAATAATATCGACGTGAGCCACCGTGTAGGTATAGCAAGCTTAAATAGACTAGCGACGCCATACAAAACCATAAACTTGATTATCATCATCGCAAGAACACCGCCAATGATAAGGTCAGGCTTTGCTTTAATGACTTGAAAGTCTAGAGACATGCCAACCGAGATAAAGAAAAGTCCTAAAAGTAGTGCTTTAACGGGTTCAATGTATCGTTCTAACTGATGGCGATAATCAGAATCAGCAAGTACAACGCCGCCAATA
>CAXMPB010000169.1:0-6922 GCA_964195035.1 Cellvibrionaceae bacterium
TGTTAATGACTCTGTAGCTGAAAATATCGATGCCGCGGACACAAATAATAATAATATATTGGATGAATTTGATGATTTGCCAAGCGGTGTGAGCTCGTCTGATTTAGATGCTCTTATTATTGATCCCGCAAACCCTGGGACATCAGGCTATGAGACATTTGACCCTACGACTTCACCTGTAGTTCGAGATAATGCTCAAGGGTTTCTTGATGAATATGGTGATTCTTTTAATACCTTAAGTTTTGATTTGGGGTGGTCAAAGTCGACATTGAATCGTGGTATATTTCCTACGAAGGGAGCACGTCAGCGATTTAATGCAGAGATTGCAGTGCCTGGTGGTGATTTAGAGTTCTATAAACTATCCTATCGCAATGATATCTACTTCCCTGTGGCGAATAAAACGGCGTTTCATTTTAGAGGTCGCTTGGGCTATGCAGATGGTTATGGAGCGATAGGAGAATTACCCTTCTTTGAAAATTTCTTATCGGGAGGTATTGGCTCTGTTCGTGGTTTTGAGTCTAGCTCCTTAGGCCCTAAAGGAACGCCAGCCGTGGCTTATTACGCCGTACCCGTATCGATTGATGGAGAAACTCTAAACGCTGTGGGTAGCAATGATCTTGATTATGTTTATGTGCTAGATACCGACGGACAATTGTTAACGGGAGGTGATGATGAACTTGATACTCTCGGCGGCAATATCCTAGTAGAGCTTAGTGCAGAGCTGGTTTTCCCCGTCCCCTTTATTGAAGATAACGACAAGGCGCGATTAAGTTTATTTGTAGACTCAGGTAATGTGTTTTCAACTAACTGTAATGTTACCCAAGCTAATTGCGATGATATCGATCTAGGAAATCTTAGTGTTGCAGCGGGTATCAGTATTCAATGGCTTTCACCAATTGGGCCTTTAGGTTTTAATCTTTCAAATGCAATCAAAGAGCAGCCCTTTGACCAAACAGAGAGTTTCCAGTTTACTTTAGGTCGTTCTTTTTAATATTGTTTAACTATTATTTAACTATGCTCTTAATAACAAGAGCATGAGCAGGGATTTTGTTATGAGTTTTATTGTAAGGTTGTGTTTGTTTTTTATTGTGGCTTCAATGTCACAGTTAAGTATTGCTCAACAAAATGTGTTTGTTATTGATATAGAGGCAGGTGCTCTACGCTCGGATTTTGCAAAAGATTTTTTAAAAAAAGCAACGGACACAGAAAATTATAAAAAAGGTATTGCAGCATATAATAAGTTGAGGGTAGAATTTAAAGCACTGCAAGATGATGCTAAAGCAAATGGTTTAACCTGGTCCGATGAGCAAAAAAAAACCTTTAATGTAAAAATAGAAAAAAAATTAAAAGAAGTCAATCAGCTAGGTGGACAGTTAGACTCTGGAAGAAATACGTTGCAAAGCAGAGTAATTCAAGACTTGACACCAGATATTGAAAATATTATTCAAGAGATCATTGAAGAAAAAAACGTCGATGTATTAATGAATGCAAGAGCTGTGTATTTTCAAAAGCCTGAGTTTAATATTACAGCGGAGCTAACTAAGAAACTTAATGTGTTGAAGGCTTCAAAAAAATAATCTGAAAATGGACCTGATTAAATAATGAATGGTTACTCACTACAATACTTGGCTGAATATATTGATGCAAAAGTCGATGGTGATGTTGCATATGTTGTTCATGGTTTAGCAAGCTTAATTTCTGCAAATGATCAAAATCTGGCTCTTTACATGGGTCGTCGTTATGAAAAGCAATTGGCTCTAACTAAGGCTGCTTGTATTTTATTAAATGTTGATGATGCAAAAAGTTATGACGGTAATAAATTAATTGTTGATAACCCTTATCTAGCCTATGCAAAATTGAGCGAGTTATTTGTTGATAAAACGACAGATGTCGCAGGTGTTCACCCAAGTGCTGTAATTGCTAATAATGTTGCCATAGGCAACAATGTTAAAGTGGGTGCTAATGCAGTTATTGAAGAAAACTGTCAGATTCACGATAATAGTAGTGTTGGTGCAGGCGCTTACCTTGGTCGAGGTGTTATCATTGGCAAAAACACCATTATCAATCCCAATGTGACGATTTATCATCAGGTTAAAATTGGCGATAATTGTATTTTTCATAGTGGTTGTGTGATTGGCGCAGATGGATTTGGCTTTGCTCCATCGAATATGGGTTGGCAAAAAATTCATCAATTAGGTAGTGTACTGATTGGCAATGATGTCGAAGTGGGTGCCAATACAACTATCGATAGAGGCGCACTTGACGATACTATTATCGAAGGCGATGTTAAAATCGATAATCAAGTGCAAATTGGACATAATGTAACGTTGGGCAGGGGCACCGCAATCGCTGCTAAAGCTGCTATTGCGGGTAGTGTGACGATAGGGAAGCGCTGTAGGATAGCGGGTTTGGTCGGTATTGCTGGTCATTTGTCAATAAGTGACGATGTACATATAACCGCAATGACACTTGTGACAAAATCAATTCCTCATGCGGGCTCTTACTCCTCAGGGACGAAGATGGCAACGACGAAAGAATGGAGAAAAAATGCCGTTCGATTTAATCAGCTGGATAAACTGGCTAGACAGTTAAAATCAATGAAATAATTAAGGTTTGGCTTATGATGGATGTTGTGGAGATAAAAAAATGGTTGCCACATCGATACCCGTTTTTACTGGTAGACAGGGTAGTTGAATTACGTGAAGGGGAATACATTCACGCCTATAAAAATATTAGCATCAATGAGGAGGTCTTTAATGGGCACTTCCCTCAGGCTCCTATTTTTCCTGGGGTGATGATCATCGAGGCAATGGCTCAGGCATCTGGTATCTTAGGTTTTAAAACAATGGGTAAAACGCCCCAAGATGGCTCAGTTTATTTATTTGCAGGAGCCGATAAAGTACGTTTTCGTCGTCAAGTGATACCGGGTGATCGCTTAACACTCGAGGCGACAGTGGTATCGACTAAAAGCGGCATTTGGAAATTTGAATGTAGCGCGTCTGTCGATGGTGAGCGTGCTGCCTCCGCAGTTATTTTATGCGCTGATCGCAAAGTCTAGTGTGAATGTCTATTCATCCTACCGCTATTGTTGATAGACACGCCAATATTGCATCTGATGCAGTTATTGGGGCTTATTCAATTATTGGTCCCGATGTGGTTATAGCATCAAATTGCATTATTGAGCCGCATGTCATTATCAAAGGCCCAACCAACATTGGGCCGCATAATCATATCTATCAATTTGCGTCTATTGGCGAGGCTACGCCCGACCTAAAATATAAGGGTGAGCAAACAACCCTCGTCATTGGTGAGTATAATGTTATTCGCGAAGGGGTAACTATTCATCGAGGTACTATCCAAGATCGTGGTGAAACCACCATTGGTAACCATAATGTGATTATGGCTTATACACATATTGGCCACGATAGTGTAATTGGTAACCACTGTATATTAGTCAATAATACGGCCCTAGCAGGACATGTTCATATTGGTGACTGGGCGATATTAAGTGGCTATACTCTGGTGCATCAATATTGTCATATCGGTATGCATGCTTTTACGGGTATGGGGAGTGCAATAGGCAAAGATGTGCCAGCGTATGTGATGGTGACTGGAGCCCCTGCCGAGGCGAAAACAATTAATGCTGAAGGCCTGCGCCGCCGCGGGTTTTCGAAAATGTGGGTTAAGACCCTACAAAAAGCCTTTAAAGTTATCTACCGTAAAAAATTGATATTAACGGACGCGATTACAGAGTTAGAAGCGCTTGCTATTGATTGTGATGAGGTGCGGCCGCTAATTGATAGTCTTCAAAATTCTACTCGTGGTATCGTTCGCTGATTTCTCTTTATTATCACTACAACCCCTCTAATTTTTTTGTTAATAAGTTAATAATTAACTAGGTTGAAATATAACATCATGAAAATCGGTATAGTGTCCGGTGAGATGTCTGGCGATATTTTAGGCGCTGGATTAATTAAGGAGCTGAAAAATTTTTATCCCGATGCGCAATTCATAGGTATCGGAGGAAAAAAAATGATTGAGCAGGGCTTAAAATCTCTCTTTCCTCAAGATCGTTTGGCGGTGATGGGAATTGTTGAGCCACTTAAGCGAATGCCAGAATTATTATCTATTCGTAGGCAGTTGTATCTTTATTTTACAGAGCATCGCTTTGATGTTGTTATCGGTATTGATTCCCCAAGTTTTAATACGGGTTTAGAGGAGAGGCTTAAAATTGCGGGTATTAAAACAGTACATTATGTAAGCCCTTCGGTTTGGGCATGGCGTCAGGGAAGAATTAAACAAATTTCTCGTGCTGTTGATCTGATGCTTACCTTGCTACCTTTTGAAAATGCTATTTATAAAGAGCACAACATACCTGTTAAATTTGTAGGTCATCCATTAGCGGACAAATTTCCCCTTAAGCATGATCAGCAAAAAGCAAAAGTAATATTGAATGACCTTCTTGGCCAGAATAAAAAAAATTACGACCCTAGTCGACCCTTATTGGCCTGCCTGCCCGGTAGTCGCGGTGGTGAAGTTAAATTCATTGGCCCCGTTTTTTGGGAGTCAATTATGGAGTGTTGTAAGTCAATAAAAAATTTACAAGTGATTGTTCCAGCAGCGAATTCTATGCGACGCTTGCAAATTGAAGAGCAATTAAAACACTATCAATCAATGCCCATTACTATAGTCGACGGGCTGTCTCATGAAGTAATGGGTGCATCTGATGGGGTTTTATTAGCATCGGGTACAACGGCATTAGAGGCCATGCTGCTTAAAAGGCCAATGGTAGTAGCTTATAAAATGGCTGCATTATCTTACTTTGTAATGTCTGCCTTACTAAAAACTCCTTATGTTTCTTTACCTAATTTGTTGGCTAATAAACCTTTGGTGCCCGAACTATTGCAAAGCGATGCCACCGTTACCAATGTTAGCTCTAGTGTTTTACAAATGTTTACAGCGCAGGATGAAAATGTAAAAGAATTTGCTAAGCTTCATCAGAGCATTAAAAGTAATGCCAATGTTGAATCTGCCAAGGCAATCCACGATTTATTATTAGGGAAAGTCATATAATGCTTGAATCCTTCACTAGTTCTTATCGCGGGCTTTTAATTGCCGGTGTAGATGAGGTGGGTAGAGGTCCTTTGGCTGGCGATGTTGTTACCGCAGCGGTTATCCTCGATCCACAAAAAATTATTATTGGTTTGAATGATTCGAAAAAGTTATCAGAAAAAAGGCGCAACAGCCTCTTCGAAGAAATTAAAGAAAATGCACTATCCTATTCAATCGCGCGTTGTTCTGTAGAAGAAATTGATGAGATAAATATACTTCAGGCAAGTTTGTTGGCGATGAAAAGAGCTGTTGAAAATTTATCGATACAACCTGAACATGTATTAGTTGATGGTAATAAAATTCCAGACTGGAGGTATAATGCAGAGGCAGTCGTTAAGGGTGATGCGCGAGTTGAATGCATTGCAGCGGCCTCAATTTTAGCGAAAGTAACGCGTGATAGAGAAATGGTAGCGTGGGATAAAATATATCCGGGTTTTGGTTTCGCAAAACATAAGGGATACCCTACACAACTTCATCGCGACGCCCTCAAAAAATTAGGCATTACGCCAATACATCGACGCTCTTATGCTCCGGTTAAAGCATTCTTATAACGATTATGTACTATAAATATAGAGGCGTTATATTGATAGTAAATTAATCGTGACTCAGCTGCTATTTTTAAGGTAATGCATAAGACACATAAATAGTTGCTAGAAATCTCATGTAATAGGTCGCATAATAATCTCTTAATGCCAGTGTACATAAGATAAAATGATAGCTCTCTAGGCTTATAAATAGTGGCTGCAGGGTAAGATAATTAATAACATTATGGAAACATAATATAGGAATACTATGGTACACGATCGTAAAGAGCCTACTTTTTCGAAAGCACCTAAGGCTGAATCAAATAGTCGTTCAGTCAACCGCCCAGCAAGCGCATCTTCACAAGCTAATCCAATACAAGCTAATTCAACTAGGGCTTCGCCGAATAATATCGCTCCTCGTCCTAGGGCTGATACTCGTCCTCAGGTGATGATTCAAAAACAGTCATCGGGATTATTATGGCTTGCACTGTTCGTCGCAATATTAGCGGCGGCGGCTGGTGGGTATCTTTTTTGGCAGTTTAATGAAGCGCAGCAAACGATCGCTGAGCAACAAGGCCGATTAGTAGAGCTTGAGAATAAATTACTATTGTCTGATGATGAATCAACACAGTCATTGACGGCGCTGACGGCCAACGTTAGAGGTTTAAATGAAAATGTTACCTTAGCAATGAGTGAAGTCGATAAATTATGGGCAACGCGTAATGCAAGTCTAAAAAAATTAGCGACAGCAACATCTGAACTTAATAAGCGTATTGATACGACCGGCGAGCAGTCGAAAAAAGTGATCGATGGCGCGAACAAGCAGCTAAAGCAGTCCTTAGTCATTATAAAACAAAGTTCTTCTGAGCAAGAGTTTCTTATTCAATCACTTCGCGAGCGAGTTTCTGAACAAAGTCAAACGATTGGTAAGATTCAATCAACATTGAAGCAAAATTCCAATGGCACTGAAAAACTTGCTATGGTTACCCAAGATTTAGCTCAGCTTGAGGAAAAGTTAACAACGTTTTCGCGTCGAACCAAAGAATACGATGAAGCGATAGAGTCGTTTGATCAGTTTAGAATACTCACTAATCGTGATCTGATGACTTTAAAAAATCGCGCGGGTATCGCACCTCAATAATAAGACAAGAAACAGTCAGAGTGTAAAGTGCCAATCAAATAATAGATGTGATAGCTAGGAGGCTGTCGAAGAATAGAAGCCTGCTGCAAAAAAGTGGATGTTGCCCTGATTTCTTGCCGATTTTTGTCAACTAGAACGACTATTC
>CAXMPB010000170.1:0-8005 GCA_964195035.1 Cellvibrionaceae bacterium
AATGGCTAAATCGTCGTCATCGAATAACATGTCCCGTACGAAGCTCTGGTCGATTTTAATTAAGTAGGCTGGCAGGCGTCTAAGGTAGGTAAGCGATGAATAGCCTGTACCAAAGTCATCTAGCGCAAAGCTGACGCCAAGTTCATGGCACTTAGACATAGTTTCCGACACTTGGCTAATGTCACTTAAGGCGGTGGTTTCGAGTATCTCTAATTCTAGGCTGCTCGCATTAACATCAGAATGAGTTGCCAGAAATACGCTCAAGCGATCTGAGAAGTTTTCCTGTGTTAGCTGGTAGGCACTAATATTGACACTAACGGGTAGATTGACACCTAAGCTTTGCCATTGGCTTATTTGGCTCAAAGCCGTGTCTATGATCCACTCACCGAGCTCTAGACTAATGGCATGACCTTCTATCGCAGGCAAAAAATCTAAAGGTGGGATTATGCCATGGGCAGGATGTTGCCAGCGGATTAAAGCTTCTAAGCCTATCACCTCGCTGGTGCGCATATTTACCTTGGGTTGATAGTACAATACAAACTCTTCTCGATCTAACGCTGAGCGAACATCGCCTATACTTTTTCGCTGAATATTGACCACATTATCTTGTGCGATATCAAACAGTTGATAGCGGTTCTTGCCTGCAAGCTTCGCGACATACATAGCCTGGTCGGCATGACGCATGAGCTGGTCTGCGTCTGCAGCGTCTTGCGGATAAAGGGTGACACCAATACTCGCTGACACGTTTATGACTGCATCACCCAAAGTAATAGGGTCGGCAGCAGCCTTTAATAGCCGCTCTAGTAAAGGCTGGCTATCCTCGACCTGTTCTAAATCGACCAGGACAGCGATAAATTCATCACCGCCAATACGGGCCAGCGTATCACCATCACGCAAAGTCTCTTTCATGCGCTTTGACAGCGCAACAAGCAGCTCATCGCCCACATTATGACCGTAGGTGTCATTGACGGCTTTAAAGCCATCTAAATCCATAAACGCAACCGCTAATGACTGTTTGCGGCGTCGACACTGCACCATGGCTTGGTTTAAGCGGTCTGCCAGTAAAACACGGTTAGGTAAATTGGTCAGCATGTCGTAAAGAGCAATCCGCTCTAGCTTTTCTTCAGCTGTCTTGCGTTCAGTGACATTATTTGCAACTGCATATATGTCCCCTCCATTGACAAAAGAACGAGCGGTCCATTCAAGCCATTTATAAGAACCTTCTTTGCACAGATAACGGTTTGAGAATTTTATAATCGGTATGCCTCTTGCCATAGGCCCCATTTGCTCTTCAGTGGCTTTTTTGTCGTCAGGATGAATGAAGTCAAGAAAAGGTTTAGCAAGAAACTCTTTTTCAGAAAAGCCGAGAGTTTCAGTAAATGCAGGACTAACTTTCAGAAAATAGCCTTCATCTGAGGCAATACAAACCATGTATCCCGTTAAATTAAAAACTCTCTCGAGTTCATCTATACTAACTTTAAGTTTGTCTTCTATTCGCTTGCGCTCGGTAATATTACTCTCAGCGCCATGATAGCCCAACAAGTTGCCATGATCGTCTAGAATGGCTTCTCCGCTCATCGCTAGGCAAACATTGCGTCCATCCTTTGTTAGTCGCCACGTTTCCAAGTCTCGAAATGATTTTTTCTCTTTCGTTATTTCAGCAAATATTTTTCTAATATTTTCGCTCTCGTCTGGTTCCATAAAACTAAAGGGGGACTTTCCAATAATCTCATCTTTACTATATCCTAGAATTCTCTCCACCTTATCGGAATAAAAAGTGTAGTTTATATTGGCATCCACTTCCCATATCAAATCTGATGTGTTTTCAGCAACGCTCTTGAATCGTTCTACAGATCGATGGTCTATCTTGGCTGCTATTTTAGTGGACAATATTGTTGCTACTACACCAGCTATAATCGCCATCAATATAGTTAATGATGCAGCTGTCAGTGCCGGATTTATTATAAAAAACTGATTGAAATAACGAAGTAAAAAGTTACCAAGTAACATGGCTAATATGACTAGGGGAACAAAGAAGCGAAGTAGATAAGCGCGAGTAGAAAACCCTGTGAAATATTTTATTGGAAAGGAATTCTTGTCAAAGACCAGAATAGAAAAAGAAAGGAATAAAAACCCTACTGCCGTTGTTAATGCCATGGGTATAGTAGCTTCTATTCCATAAAGCAGCGGCGTTTCATTTGCATAAGCTAAACAGAATATAAAGCTGAAGAGCAGGATAGATATGCCACACCACCCACTAATATATTGATTAATTATACTATTTCCTCTATCCATCTTTTTGAGAATAAGGAAAAAAACAGAAATTCCCGAAAAGAAAAATCCTAAGCCTGTCGCTGGGGACATTTTTCCAAGGGGAACTCCGTTCATGTAACCAGCATCTGGATATATAGAGTCTTCAAAATTAAGGTCGACGCCAATGAAATATCCGACGATTTCAAGTAATCCGAAGGCAGCGATAAACAAAGCTCCCGCGAGATACATGGCCGATTTAAAGCTAGGTAGTTCTTTAATTGACAGTGTCAGGAAGGCAAAGCTTATAAAAATGAAGCTTATCGCTGTGCTTGGTGCCATGGGAATGTAATTTTCTCTGACACTACCGAGTAAGCCTAGGCTAGGCAAATACCCTAACAACCCAAAGACAGCAGTTAAAATCACAATAAATAGGCTTTTAGAAGCCCAAAATCTTAGTGTGTACATCATAGTTATAGATTAAAGCTTAATTGAAAAACGGGCCATCTAAAAGATTTGAATGGCAGTTGTGGTCGATAAACAAATAGTATAGACCATGTAAAGCTAATGTCTCAAAAAGGTCATTAAGACCGAATCTACCTAAATTAGATCCTTTGGCTGCTCTACATCAATAGCGACTAACACTCTAAACGAGAGGTTTTATAACTTAAGTCATTAGCTGTTAGTGGTTTAGTGGACAGTGAACAGTGAACATATATATTTAACTAAACGACCCAACAACGAAGTTCACTTGTTACGCTTAATAACACTGCATCAATATATCTATTTAGGCTTATAGGTACCCACTATATCCTTTTCAGTCGAATTCACGCTAAACACTTAAAATGATAATTATTCTCACTTATAATCGGATCACATATAAACTGTAGAACAGGTTATTGCCTATGGCAACCTGCTAACTTAATGAAGAATAAAGATCACTTATCATCAGCCACACTTATCGAATTAATAGAAAATCAAAGGTATGGGGTTGAATATCAGCCTATTATCAGTATAAAAAATCAAGAAATTTATGCTTACGAATGTTTATCGAGGTTTTTTAATGAAAAAAATGTTCCTATCAGGCCAGATTTAGTCTTCTCCTCATTACACGGTAGCCCGCTAAGTTTATTTCAAGTGGAGTATCAACAAAAAAAACTACAACTTTCTTATGCACCAAATAAGGTCGACATTTTCGTTAATCTAGACCAAGACTCTTACTTTTCAACCGGAACATTAATAGATGAAAACCCATTTTTAAAGTTATTTAAAGGCTTTGAAAAATCAAAAATAATTGTCGAACTTATTGAGAACTCTGAAATTAATGATGCCACTATGAGTTTAGCCATGATAAATAACTTATCTAAAAACAACATTCATACAGCCATCGATGATGCTTGCAACCCACAATCGATGGTTTCTACTGCGGTGATCCAACTGGTTAATTACATAAAACTTGATAAGTATGTTCTGAGTAATAAGTCGAATGTCAATTTTATGTTACTGGTTGAGTCTTTAATCAACTATGCCCAAAGTGCTGGTAAAAAGGTTATTTTAGAAGGTGTTGAAACGGTTGACGATTTACACTTTACAAAACAACTTAATGTTGATTTTATACAGGGCTTTTATTACCGAAAGCTTTTTAAAAACGTCAGCTAATCCTTATAATTATTACCCATAAACACACTGAAGCACTTATTTTAATATTGATTATCTAAACCCAAATACACCCACATCATGCCTACCTTATCGGTTATGTCGATTGAGATAGAATACTCCCTATCTTTCTCAATCTTCTACAAGATACTAGCTACTGGCAACTAGGTAATTGATCAGTATATATTTTGAAGTCACCAATATTTTTGGCAACCCAGTCTTTGTCGTAATAGGTGTCTAGATAACGCTCGCCGCTATCGCACATCACTGTGACAATCGACCCGCTTTGATGCTTTTTCTGCATCTCGCGGGCAACTTGAAGAGCCCCCCAGAGGTTTGTGCCCGTCGAGGCACCCGCTTTGCGTCCCATCAGCTTTTCTAACCAAAGCATGGTCGCAATGCTGGCAGCATCTGGAACACGTAGCATCTGGTCAATCACATCCGGTTGGAATGACGGCTCAACCTGAGGGCGGCCGATGCCTTCAATTCGACTACCCTCATCAGCACTGAGACCTTTGTCGCGGTTATGGTAATAATCAAAGAAAACAGAATTTTCAGGGTCAACCACCACTAATTGTGTCGCGTAAGCCCGATAGCGAAAATATCGACCCAGCGTGGCCGAGGTGCCTCCGGTGCCCGCACTCATGACGATAGTATGAGGGATGGGATGTGGTTCGCGCTCCATTTGCTGGAAAATACTTTCGGCGATATTGTTATTGCCACGCCAGTCGGTTGCTCGCTCGGCATAGGTGAATTGATCCATAAAGTAGCCGTCAATTTGACCCGCTAATTTTGCCGACTCCGAGCGCACTTGCGAGGCTTTTTCGACGAAGTGACATTTGCCACCATAGTGCTCGATCTGCACGATTTTACTGCGTGCTGTGCTCGACGGCATAACCGCTATAAAGGGTATACCTATCATTTGAGCAAAGTAGGCCTCAGACACTGCTGTACTGCCAGAGGATGCCTCGACAATGGTCGTGTCATGCTTGATCCAGCCATTACACAGCGCATACAAAAATAACGATCGTGCCAAGCGATGCTTCAAGCTCCCTGTCGGGTGCGTGCTTTCATCTTTTAGGTAAATATCGATGCTATCAAATGCAGGTATATTCAATTTTACCAGGTGCGTATCTGCTGAACGCTGATAATCTGCTTCTACTAGCTTTACGGCTTGATTAATCCAGTTTCGCATCGAGTATCCTGCTTTGTATAATGGTTCAAGTTTTATGGGTTCAAATATACTAGTGCAGCCATCACGGCTCAGCGTTAGCTCTCACCATAGCGAGTCGAACTCTACCGTTTTTCTCTGGCACACTGAGCTCGCAGGCTTCAAACTTGCGCGTTAATTGAATGGATCTATAAGCTTTCCATTCATATACAAATCCGCTCACTAGGATATGCAAGAATTTATAGCACCCTGATTATTCTCAATCTGTTGCAAGATTGAGGCTGCGGGTAAAACTTTATGAATAAGATTGGTTTTTCAGCTAAAAAATGTAGAATTAATGATTACGCCAATGCTTTAATAAACTGAATCGTTTCCGCATTAAATGTTTTTGGTTGTTCTACATTCACCACATGACCGGAATTTTTTATGACTAACAATGTTGATTTTACATGATCTGCAACTATTTTTTTGATAGACGGCAAAAACAAATGATCTTCTTCACCCATAACATATAAGGTTGGAATCTTAATATCTTTTGCTCTAAAAAATCGTAATAAAGGATTGATCTCTGCCGTTAATTTAAACCAACGCATAAACTCTTTTTGATATAGTTTTTTTGCTTCGTTGACAAAAAGCAAGCGTGATTTTTTATGATTTTTTCGTGGCATAATAATAAATGCGAATAACTTATAAAGTACCATATATGGCACAACCGATTTAAAAATAAGCCCTAATTTCATTAATACCTGAGAGCGAAAATCAAGTTTCATAATCGCTCCACCCAAAATCATGCTTTGCACACGACTAGGATGTTTTTCAGCAAGATTTCTAATTAAAATAGTGCCTAATGAAATACCAACAAAATGGGAGCTTTCAATTTTTAAATGATCGACAACCTCGATAATATCATTGGTAATAAAATCAAACGTATATTTTTTATTAAAGGCATCTTTTAATGCTAATTTAGAATTTCCGTGACCGCGCAAATCTAAAATCAACACATTAAACTGTGCGCTAAAGCTACGCAATTGTTTAAACCATATAGACGAGCTACCGCCGGCACCATGTACAAAGGTTACCCACTCAGTTGCTGTTTTGTGTTTGAATGTTGTGTGATCTAGCATCGTTACAAATTACATAAATTTTTTATAGTTTCTATTACATAATCAATTTATTCGGTAGTGTTGTCGCTACTAAATGAAAAACGTAATGATGAATTCTGTATGTTTTCTTAAGACTAAACTTTAGCCAATAGATAAGAGCCTTTTTAACTCTCGCTTTGGCAAGCACTTCCTTTAGCTTATTTAAATCTAATGAAAACAATAAAATAAACAAAGAGAGCATAGGAAGAATTAATAGCCCCCAATTGATCTTAATCTACTACAAAGGACAGGCTACTGGCAATCATCAAGTTATTATTAATACTCAGCTTTACCGATATCAGGCATAAACACATGATCCTTCAGGCCTTTTGAGTAGCTGTATCAGCAAATTGGCGGCATGCTAGCGCCTTAAAAAGGATTGGCGCTGATAAAAAAAGATGTCGATGCGACACTAATTTATTATTATTTGTTTATGCCCAAACGCACTAAATAAAGCCTTCGTTACACAGCCTTTCATGCAAAGCCTTAATATGTGCAGGGCCAATTTCACAACACCCACCAATAATTGACGCGCCATTTCTTACCCAGCCTAAGGCATGGTCTGCATACTGCTGCGGATCCAAGTCTTGCCGTGCCTCAAGCGCCTCAACGGTGCCCCCGGGATGCAAGGACGCAATTGATATAAAGCCATTGGCATATGCACCAATTCTTGCCTTCGCATTATTTAACGGTTTCCAAGCAGCGCTAATTGCCTCTGGTTGACTGCAGTTAAGTAATATTGCATCGGCACCTAAAGACTCTAGCGCTTGCACAGCATCGCTTAATGGTTCGCCACTACGTAATTGTTCAGGCTCGGTATCGCTAACAGTTAGTCCAACCCAAACGGGTTTTCCACTCTCGAGGCCTGCTGTACAGGCAGCAGTTGCCTCGGTAATAGAAGCCATAGTTTCGCATAAAAACACATTACTCGCAGGGGATTGCAACTCGACAAGTCGGCGATAGCTAGCCAGTGACTCCTCGAACGACAGCGACACATCTGACCGGTAACTTGCCACTAAAGGTGGCAGACACCCGGCTATTGCAACATCATTACGCTGTGCGAGATCAATGGCGTCTATGGCTGCGCACATAGCCGCCTGATGAAGTCCATCTATGCGTGCAAGCTCATTTTCTCGGGCTAGACGTTGTGGTGTGGCGGTGTAGGTATTTAGTGTGATGACTCGCGCGCCGCTGTCAATAAAGTCGCGATGTAAATCTCGCACAAGCGTTGGCTCATTCAACATAATATCGGCAGACCACAGGCGCGTAATTGCTCGCGAACTTCTGCGCAGTAGTTCTTGCCCCATGCCGCCATCAAGTAGTGTAATTGTATTCATTACGTTGTTTCGCATTTACTATAAAAAAGTTTCGTGCATACCATCAAAATAGGGGCGAGAGTATCCGCTAACTATTTGTTATGCAACAGTCTTTCTCATTTTGATTAATTTGCAGCCCAAGTGGCTAAATGCGATAACGATTTTTTTTGTGCCTAAAGCGAAACCATTATTCACACCGTGAAACAATTAATCACTTATAGGAGCGATTAATCGCAAAAAAAGTGTGATTTAAAAGCCATGCCTACTTGTAAATACCCCTTGTCAAACCAACAATAGTCATTTATTTGGTGTCATTAATGGCTTGGCTTATACTTGCGCCATAAACTATGTATACAGATTGTAGAGCCACAATTGCTCTTAATATCAGACCGAGCTTAAAAAGGTTTTGGCCCTATTAATTATTGGCTTTTTCATGGTGCTTTTAGTATCAAGCATAGAATAACAATAGC
>CAXMPB010000171.1:0-3572 GCA_964195035.1 Cellvibrionaceae bacterium
CTCTTTATTTTTATCATGTGAAAGATGATAAAACAGGTGCTGTTGAATGGCAGGTGCTGGTCGATCGCCTCGTTATCAAAGAAACCAGTTTTTTTCGTCATCGCCCGTCACTGAATTTAGTTAAACAAAGTATTGAAAACAAACTGAATAATGGCCCGCTGACTGAAAGTTTTGAAATGTGGAGTGTCGGTTGTTCGACAGGTGAGGAGCCATACGGTCTTGCAGCAATGGCCGATGATTGTTTCAAAAAAAGAGACAGTGACGCATATTATGGTGTAACGGCGGTTGATGTTAGCTTGCCAGCACTATCAATAGCGCGCGAAGGAATTTATGGACGCAAAAGCTTAAGTTTATTAGATGTACATGAAAAATATAAATATTTTGATGCGCTTGAAGATGATAAGCATCAAGTCATCGAGAGAATACGGCATCGAGTTTGTTTTTCTCAATTAAATATTATGCATGTTAATACACGGTCTATTCAGCCGATGGATATTATTTTTTGCCAGAATGTGTTGATTTATTTTCGCAGGTGGCGACGCAGAGAAATATTACAACAGCTAGTTAAGCATTTGAAACCCCGCGGTATTTTGGTAATAGGGCTTGGCGAAGTAACAGATTGGAAGTGCGCTAATATAAGGCGTGTTATGAATGATGAAGTTCAGGCATACGTAAAATGTAGTTAAGTTGACTGTTGCAGCAATCGATAAAAAGCTATTTTTTACTTGTAAGTCATCTAATAATCGAGAGGTTCTATGGCAGATAATCGCCAATACACGGCCCTAGAATGGGTTGTCAAAGAAATCAATGAAACGTTGCAGGAGTCGCAACGTGTGTTGGAGAGTTATGCAAGCGACCCTCAAGATGTTACGCAACTGCGATTTTGCCAAACACTTATTCATCAGGTTTATGGTAGTTTACGAATGGTCGGCTTTCACGGTGCGGCAATGTTGGCGGAAGAAATAGAAGAGTTGTCACAAGCCCTACTCGACAATAAGATAACCAAGCCAAACGAAGGCTTGGAGGTGCTTATGCGAGCCATTCTACAACTACCTCATTATCTTGAAAAAATTCAGGGTACAAAACGCGATTACCCTGCAATTGTGCTATCACTGCTCAATGATATTCGATCTGTCAGAGGCGTAAATCTTCTTAGTGAATCCACTTTATTTACGCCTAATATGAGTCATGCTCATGTTGTTATGGGCACGGCGTTGCCGATAACTCGTGATCATACGCAATTCAAATTGTTGATTGGCAAGCTACGAAAGATGTATCAATACGCTGCAGCTGGCGTGGCTAACCAAGTTGATGTCGATGAAAACTATGACTATTTATTAAAAGTTTCTGATCGTCTACGTAAATTATTAGCAGGTACTAAACGTTACCAAATTTGGCATATTGCCTATGCCGCAGTCGACGGTTTATCTAAACAGTGTATTGAATCTACGGCAGGCACGCGCAATTTGTTACGTGAGCTTGATACCGAAATCAAGGCGTTACAGCAAGGTGGTACCGAGGCATTAAATGAATTTAGTAATGAGACGGTCATCAAAAACCTACTTTACTATATCAGCGCCGCCGAGCCTTCTACGCCAGCAATTGATACGATTAAATCATGGTATGAATTAGATCAAATGTTGCCCTTAGCGCAAGTGACTAACGAGCAAGATGACTTGTTAGGTATCGATTCGGGTACTCTGAATGCTGTTGCAACAGCTATTCGCGAGGAGTTCTATGAGATCAAGCTAAAGCTAGATCTTTGTCTTCAGGGCGATGATAGCGATGAAAATTTACTCGCTGTCAAAACAGGTATGCAACGAGTCAATGATACTTTAGCGATATTAGGTGTTGGTGAATTACGTCGTATGGTTAGTGATAGTGTTGTTGCTATTGATCTGTTGCGACACCAAAACGGCTCATTAACAAATGACCAGTTAATGAACTTTGCTCATCAACTAGTTAATATTGAGTCGAGCTTAGATTCATCGCTATCTATTGCAGGTACAGGCTCTGCCAATACTTATCATTTGGATGAGGCTCAACAAGCCGTGCTCGAAGAATGTCGCAATGGCCTTGAAAAATGTAAGGATGCAATTGTTGATTATATTGCCACGCAATGGGATATAGAACAGCTTCGCTTGGTACCACAGTATATGCGTGCGGTAAGAGGCAGCCTTGCTGTCTTATCTCTCACTAAAGCCTCTGATATTTTATCGTGTTGTATTTTATATATTGAATCTCAATTAATTGGCCAGGGAGTAAAGCCACAATGGCAACAGTTAGATAGCCTTGCCGATGTTATTGCTAGTGTCGATTATTACATTGAGTTTATGTCTGCTGCTCGTGAGAACGACGAATCTATTCTCGATAAGGCAATCTCTGGCTTAGCATTAATTGGTGTCAGTCTAGGTGATGTTGAATCTATCAGCGAAGATAGTGTTATTGAACTTGAGGATTTTAGAGAAAGTCGTGTTAATGCAGGCGAGCCTAATGAAAACCTAGAAATTTTATTAAAAACCGAAGTGCAAGGCACAATTGATGATGCCGAAGGACTTATCGACGATGAGTTGATAGGTATCTTTGCTGATGAGATCGAAGAAATTGGTGACACCTTAGATGAATATTTCCCTGTTTGGGCGCAAGACTTTACTAATGAAGAAGCGTTAATTGAAGTAAGGCGTGCCTTTCATACCATTAAAGGCAGCGGCCGAATGGTAAAGGCGGTTGATGTTGGTGAATTAGGCTGGTCAATCGAAAACTTACTCAATAGAATTATGGATAAGACGCTTGAGCCTAACGAGGCGCAAACCACTCTTATTAGAAAAGTACGAGAAATCCTACCGGACATGGTTGCGGCTTTTAAAGGCCACCAAGTAAATCCTTATCAAGAATTATCTGAGCAATATATATCTTGGGCAGCATGCTTAGCAAAAAATGAGGATGTTGATGAGATATTACAAGCGTTAAGCGCAAGCTCAATGGCTGACAGTAACGTCGAAAATGCGTTAGAGTCCGAACTCGATATCGATGCTAACGCGGTGGATATTGAAGAAGAAATAGACGAACAGTTATGGGCGATATTTCACGCGGAGGCCGAAGGTCATATCGATGTCGTAGAAGAATATATTCAACGCATGGACGCAGCGAGGCCCTTTTATCAGCCACCGGGTGATTTGATGCAACGTGCTCTGCATACGCTAAAAGGCAGCGCCTATATGGCTGACCTAACGTCCATCGCTGAATTAATGAAACCCCTAGAGCAGTTCGCAAAAGAGCTGCGTAGCTACCAAGTCAATATCGATGATGATATTTTTCAACTCATAAAAGACGGCATGCTTTATACAAAAGAAGCGCTGTTAGATATATCACAATTAATATACCCAACGATTGCAAAGCATGATCAATTTTTAGCGCGTATAGAAGAGCTAAGAGAGCGCTCAGTAGGTCCTTTAATTCGACAAAAAGAAGCTGAAAAAGCTGAACAGAAAGTTGACCCAGCTGTTCTTGAAGTACTGATGGCAGAAGAGATGCACCTATTGCTCGATGCTGACTTGATGATCGAACAATGG
>CAXMPB010000172.1:0-3038 GCA_964195035.1 Cellvibrionaceae bacterium
TGTCCAAGTAGCGCAAGCACACGCTGAGTGAGTAGACCCGTTTTGCCAGAACCTGCCGGTGCACTCACAGCAAAAGATTGATGGATATCTAACACCTCTTTTCTAACTGCGTGGTCTTGAGGTAAAGATTGGAAGGTTTGGCTTGAAGGCATGGCTTATCGCTTAAGTGACTGTTTATGCTTAATTATTTATATTTAACTATTTACGCTTAACTATTTATGCCTAAAGAGCTCAGCTTGTCATTGCATTTATCAATAGCCTTCAACACTACACGGATGTAAGGCTTATTTCAATTATGATGTAGCCTTAAAACTATAATCGCCAACACAAATAAACACTTTATTTTTAGTGTGATAAGGAGTGTTATGGTCGACTCTATTTGGTGTTTCAAGTATGCTTGTGAGCTTTATCAACCATTGTTGAATTCGTCTAATTCTATGTATTCTCTACTTAAAAAAGCCCTTTTTACTCTCGATCCAGAAACCTCTCACGATTTAAGCTTAGATTTGCTTGGCGCTAGCGAGCGTCTAGGCCTAATAAATTTATTCTCGTCTAAAATACCCAGCGATCCGGTGTCGATACTTGGATTAACATTCGATAACCCTGTGGGCCTAGCCGCAGGTCTCGATAAAAATGGTGATTATTTTAATGCCCTTGGTCAATTTGGTTTTGGTTTTGTCGAGATAGGTACAATTACGCCAAAGCCACAAGCGGGTAATCCTAAGCCGCGTATGTTTAGGCTAGAAAATGAGCAGGCCATTATTAATAGAATGGGTTTCAATAATAAGGGCCTAGAGTATTTAGTCGAGCGCGTTAAGCGCCGTCGTTATAAAGGTGTGTTGGGCATTAATATAGGCAAGAATAAAGTGACTAGTGAGCAAGATGCCTTGAGTGACTACCGACTTGCAATGGAGGCGGTCTACCCATATGCCGACTACATTACCGTTAATATATCATCGCCCAATACGCCGGGCCTGCGTAATTTACAATTTGGCGATAACCTAAAGCAGCTGCTTGCGGGCCTTAAAGAAACCCAACATAATCTAGCCGCTCTCCATAATGGTTATAAACCTATCTTGGTGAAAATTGCGCCAGATATGAGCGATGATGAGATAAAGTCAGTTGCCCAGACCCTTGTCGCCTACGAAATAGATGGCGTAATTGCCACTAATACAACACTTGATAGAAGCTTAGTGGCCGATAGTGCTCATGCCTCCGAGATGGGTGGCCTCAGTGGTGCGCCACTAACTGATGCCGCAACTAATATGATTACGCAACTGCGAAGCCATGTTGGTAACCTGCCTATTATTGGTGTAGGTGGAATTATGCAGGGCAGTGATGCGATTGCAAAAATACAAGCGGGTGCTGATCTTGTGCAAATTTATTCTTGTTTTATTTACAACGGCCCCGAGTTAATTATCGATGCAAGACGTGCCATTCTTGAGGCGCGTTAAATCCTAAACACTCAGCCCTAACTAACACCGAATCATCCATGTAAGCTAGGCCATAAGCTTGGCTCATGTTTGATAATCCAAAGAAGACTTTCATGACAGATATCAATAAACCTATTTCTTCACAAAAATTCTCTTCACAACAATATTTTGCCGCTTGTCCAAAAGGCTTAGAAAACTTATTGCTACAAGAGTTAGAGACGCTCGGTGCAACTGACGTACGCGAGACTGTTGCGGGGGTCTATTTCGCCGGTGAAGCGGCACTTATATATAAAGCTTGTTTGTGGTCACGCCTGGCCAATAAAATACTATTACCTCTTGCAAATTTTTCTGTTAAAGATGAACAATCTTTATATGAGGGCATAGCCGCTATTGCATGGGAAGATCATCTTGAAGTTGACGGAACCTTTAAGGTTGATTTTTTAGGTACGACTGACGAAATTCGAAACACACAATACGGTGCTGTTCGTGTAAAAGATGCTATTGTCGATCGTTTCCAAAAACATTTTAAAGCGCGTCCCTCTATCGATAAGCAAAATCCTGACCTCATTATTAATGCACGGCTGAGTAAAGGCAAAGTGCATGTGAGTCTCGATTTGTCAGGTCAAAGCCTTCATCGTCGTGGCTATCGTCAAAAGCAGGGTGAGGCACCATTAAAAGAAAATTTAGCCAGTGCACTTTTACTGCGTGCAAATTGGCCCACTATTGCACAGCAAGGTGGCTTTTTAGTTGACCCTATGTGTGGCTCTGGCACTTTATTGATAGAAGGTTTTATGATGGCCGCCGATATTGCCCCGGGGTTAATGCGAGCCGATTATCAATGGGGTTTTACACGCTGGATCCAATTTGATGAGGTGATATGGAGCGAGTTAATCAAAGATGCTAAAGAGCGTAAAATCTTAGGCCTTGATAAATGTAGCCAAGCACAATTTGAGTGCCGCGGTTATGACCAAGACTGGCGGGTAATTAACGCGGCGCAAAACAATATAGAGCGCGCAGGTCTCGATCAATGGATTCGCGTTAGTTGCCGACCAATTGATGAGTTTGTAAAGCCCACCCACAAAGTGATGGAGACAGGCCTACTGATTTGTAATCCACCCTATGGCGAGCGCTTAGGCGAAGAAAAAGAATTAGAACCGGTTTATTTTCAACTAGGTAGTATCTTGCGAGAGCACTTTACGGGTTGGCAAGCGGCTGTTATTACCTCGAACCCTAACTTATCTAAACAGATCGCGATTCGTCCTCAAAAGCGCTACAAGTTTTGGAATGGCACTTTAGCAGCTGATCTTGTCTGCTTTACGATTGACCCCGAACTTTTTTACAAAGAAGTCCGAAATTTATCTAGCGATGACATCTCACTTAAGGCGACACCTTCTAAACTAAGCATCGATGATCTTAGTGAGGGCGCTAAAATGGTTTGTAATCGTCTGCTTAAAAATAAAAAACAATTAAATAAATGGCTTAAAAAAGAATCGATTGATTGTTATCGAGTTTATGATGCTGATATTCCCGAGTATTCGGCGGCTATTGATGTGTATGGTGACTATGCACATATTCAAGAATATGCTGCGCCAAAAACCGTGGATG
>CAXMPB010000173.1:0-3087 GCA_964195035.1 Cellvibrionaceae bacterium
AGTTGTATGAAAGGTCCATTGCCGTTTTGCATGCTGTATAAACTTACTGCCCCATGCGCGTTGTGTCTCGCCGGTCTCACGCCAGTAATTAACAAATTCAGGGACTTGCTCGCGCGCAAAATGCTCGGGTATATTAAGTTGTCCAAGACCAATCAGTGTCTCAACATCTGGTTGCCAATTGGCGGCAATAATTGAGGCGCCGCCGTTAGTGTTGCTTTGGGCACTCGGTCGAGCCATTGGCTGACGAATTTGACTGTGATTATGACTTACTAGTTGAGCGCCATTGCTCTTACTTTCGAGGTTAAAGGCAAAATCGATAACCAGAGATTGCATAAACGGTGCGGAGCGAACAAGGATTAAGCCAAGGTCGCGAAGGCGTTGGCTAGTGCGTTGTATATCGCGCGCATCCCAAAAAGTGATGTGATTTTTTAGTGTTTTCTCGCTTAAGTGATACCATTGCATGCCTTGGCTTGCCATGCCTTCTTTGTGGCGCGTCATATCGTCGAGCATAGAGAGCATCGTCGCCTCTTCTAAGCCAATGGAGGCCGCAAGCGTAGGGTAGACGAGAATAGGTTTTTCAGGAAAAAGGTCTTTCATAATGCAATTCTAACACTCTGTGTAAGGTGAGACTACGATCATATCGTTATCAATAGGCACTTATTGATAGGATGAACCCTTAGTAAGATTGAGAGTACGAATAAGAGTGCCCAATAGCGCATTAATTAAACATAAGTTTTATTATTCAAGCTCATTTATAGGTAATGTATTATGCCCAATTTTTTAAGCAATCAAGTTTCGCGCTCAGTGTTACTTGTATCATTAATATTGCTAAGTGCTACGAGTGTCGCTAGCTGGTGGGATTCGGCAAAGGATATTCTTAAAGAGGCTCCGCTTGAAGAGATTGGTTTGCCAAGCCAAGCTGTGGAAAGTGCCTTATCTAACACTGATATGACGGCAGCTTTTAAGCAGGCCTTGGAGCTTGGCAGTAAAAAAGTGGTCGATCAGCTAGGTGTTGAGAATGGTTTTAATAACGATGCGACAGTGCGGATCCCGTTGCCAAAATCCTTGCAAACCGTGAGCGATGTACTCGTTAGTGCTGGTTTAGGCTATATGGTTGATGATTTTACTGTGCAGCTAAATCGTGCGGCTGAGCAGGCAACACCCGCGGCCAAGGACTTATTTGTGAGCACAATTCAAGGCATGAATTTTGATGATGTGCGCCGAATTTATGATGGCCCTACCGACTCTGCGACACGTTTTTTTGAGAGCAGCATGTCACCTGACTTAAGCCATGCAATGGCGCCGATCATTTCTGATAGCCTGTCAAAAGTGGGTGCAATATCATATTACGATAAAATGATAGCGGCCTATAAAAATATTCCCTTCGTACCAGATGTTAAAGCAGATTTAACAAACCATGTCACTGATGAAGCATTGAAAGGCGTGTTTCACTATTTGGGTGAACAAGAGGCGGCGATTAGAAAAGATCCTGTACGCCAAACGACCGAACTGTTGAAAAAAGTTTTTGGTCAACAATAAAAATTTATAATCAATAAACAGAAGGTGATATTTATGAATGCGATCATATTTTTATTAGGCGTAATACTTTCTTTTAATGTCGCAGCAAAAAGCACTGATGATTCGCAAGCGTCAATGCAGGCATTACTACATGTGCGCGGTCAGGCCGTATTAAAAGTCGCACCTAACCAAGTGACGATTTTATTAGGTGTAACCACACAACATAAAACTGCAAAACGTGCGTTGAGTGATAATAACCAGTTAATGAATAAAATTATTGCTGCGCTTAATAAAAAAGGCATCAATAAAAAAGAATTAAATACGCAACGTTTCAGTGTTCAGCCAATGTGGTCTTCTCGACCAAGAAATTTTTCGGGTAGTGAGGAATGGAAGTCTAGCATCACGGGCTATCGTGTTAACAATACGATTAAAGTGGTAACCGCTCGCCTAGATTTAGTCGGCAATATAATTAACGTGGCAACAACGGCTGGCGCTAATCAGGTCCAATCAATTGATTTTGGTTTGTCTAATCCGAGGGAGTATAGGCAGCAAGCTATTGAGGTCGCCATCAAAAATGCAAAAGAGGATGCTGGGTTTGTTGCCGCGGCGAGCAAGTTAATAGTTAGTGGTGTTAAAGCCATTCATCTCGATGAAAGCGCGGCATCGACTGAGCGCGTGCAGCGTAAAAACTATGCGCGTTCGGCGCTTTCATCGGTAGCAGATTCATCTGGCGTGCCACCTATTAAGTCAGATGATATTACTGTGCGTGCCTCGGTGTCGGTTGAATATTTCTTATCTAAATAAGAGTAGAAATAAAAATAAGAGCAGAAAATAGCAATAAAAACATGACGGTAAAAATATTTAGTATAAATTAAAAATTTGTAAAGGTAGTAGTAAATGGCTAAAGCCAAAATAGCATATGTATGTAATGAGTGTGGTGACGATTTTTCTAAGTGGCAGGGGCAGTGTGGTAGCTGTCTTGCTTGGAATAGCCTAAGCGAAGTTAGGTTTGCTGCAACTAAAGCAACATCTGCGACGAGAAGTGGTTATGCCGGTAGCAATGACTCTGTTATAAAAACCTTAGCAGAAATCAACTTAGAGGATATTCCCCGTATAACCACCGGCACTAAAGAGTTTGATCGCGTATTGGGGGGTGGTTTGGTCACGGGCTCTGTTGTTTTAATTGGTGGGCATCCAGGAGCAGGCAAGTCCACTTTGTTATTACAGATACTCTGCTATTTAGCCGAGCATCACAGTGCACTATATGTCACCGGTGAAGAATCTCTTCAGCAAGTGGCTCTAAGGGCAAAACGCCTAGGCTTGGCGGCCGATAAATTACAAATGTTATCCGAGACAAATGTCGAGCAGCTATGCTTAACTGCCCACAAAATAAAACCTAAAATTATCGTGGTTGATTCAATCCAAGTAATGCACATGGCGGAGGTGCAATCGTCACCGGGGAGTGTGGCACAAGTGCGCGAAAGCGCAGCTTATTTAACGCGATTTGCTAAACAACATCATATCGCTATGTTTTTAGTCGTCCATGTGACTAAGGATGGCAGTTTGGCA
>CAXMPB010000174.1:0-4984 GCA_964195035.1 Cellvibrionaceae bacterium
ACTTAGAGGTAACACTGAACATTGCCTTTAAAGGGGCTATGTTAATTACCGACATAAATAATAATGATTATCACTTATACAACCAAGCTTTTTTCACTTTTTTTGGGTTACGTATGTAAATATTATTTGAGCGAGCATAAAATAAATTTAAAACAACGTGTTAATCTAGATCGTATACTAACCCATATTTAATCAATGGCTATTGCTAGTTAATCAGTCTCTGTACTATTGATAAAATTTATTTAGATACAATTTACATAAATAGAAGACTATCAAGAACTAGTCTACCAACTAATACTTTGAACCCTATTGGAGAACACCATGATAAAAGGCTATGCAGCAATGAGCCCCGGCGCAAAACTAGAAGCTTTTGAATACGAGCCCGGCCCGCTAGGAAAAGACGAAGTGGAATTAAATGTCGAATCATGCGGCATTTGTCATAGTGACCTTAGTATGCTCGATAATGAATGGGGCTTTACCCGATATCCTTTTGTAGGTGGTCATGAAGTTATCGGTTCTATTAGCGCTATTGGCGATGACGTGTCAACGGTTAAGGTTGGTCAGCGTGTTGGCCTTGGCTGGCATTCCGGCTATTGCAACACATGTAAAACATGTCAGTCGGGCGATCAAAACTTATGCGCTAATGCTCAACCGACAATCGCTGGTCATCATGGTGGCTTTGCCGAACAAGTTCGCGCTCAAGCAATCTCTGTTGTGGTGTTACCCGAGGGCGTCGCTCCAGATTCTGCCGGTCCTTTATTTTGTGGTGGCGTTACCGTGTTTAATCCGCTGGTACAATTTGATGTTAAGCCAACCGATAAAGTGGGTGTGATCGGTATTGGTGGACTTGGTCATATTGCCTTACAGTTTTTGAATGCATGGGGTTGTGAAGTTACCGCTTTCACCTCAAGTGAGCATAAAAAAGCAGAGGCACTTAAGATGGGCGCACATAAGGTACTAGACAGTAGCAATACAGATGTATTAGAGGCCGCTGCAGGTCAATTCGATTTTATTATCTCTACCGTTAATGGGAAGCTCGACTGGAATGCCTATCTATCAACGCTAGCGCCAAAAGGACGCCTACATTTTGTAGGAGCAACATTAGAGCCATTAGATATTGGTGTATTTTCTTTGATTGGCGGGCAACGCTCTGTTTCAGGGTCGCCAGTTGGTAGCCCAGCAACCATAAAACAAATGCTTGATTTTGCGGCACTTCATAAAATTGAACCTGTGACTGAGTACTTTAGCTTTGATAAAATCAATGAAGCCATTGAAAGACTACGTGAAGGTAAAGCACATTACCGCATAGTCTTAAAAAGAGACTAATAGCTTTAAGAGTGCTAGAAAGAAATTAATAGTTTTTAAACTTATAACATTTTCTTTAACTAGTACAAAAACCACCAAAAAATATGAGCCAGTGGTTTTGCGAAATTAATCAATCAGAGGTATCTTTTAAGCAAAAAAAAAAACCGCCATAAAGACGTTTAACTTGGAACAGTTTCTTTATAAGGGTAAGTTTCCATTTCCAGCGTAGACAAATACCTAAAAACATTTAAGTTAATAAACTTTCATGTTTTTAGTATTTCCGTGATATTTAATACTTATTGATCGAAGAGATTCTCTAGTGGTTCTGAGTTTTGATTATCTGTAAAACAAGAATCGCCAAATGAATCTCGCACGTAAGAAAGGTGATCGTAGGCTATTTGCCGAGCCCTAACGCCATCTCCCAAAAAAATTGCCTCGACAAGCTCTGAATGTTGGATTTGTAACTGATTATTTATTGTTTCATCGTGCTGATTTTGACTTAAATGCTCTTCTATCAATTTGATTAAAACAGTGTATACATTACGAATCAGTAATGTCAGAGGCGTATTGTGCGCCGCGTTAGCAATCGCCAAATGCAATTCGAGATCTGCTTCCGCTTCTTCTTTGGGGCTGTTTTTACCTGCAATTTTTTGGAGATCTTCAAGACGCGCTTGAATCGTTATTTTATCTTGTTCAGTTGCTCTTTGTGCAGCATAAAACGCAGCGGTGCCCTCAAGCGATTGCCGTAACTCAATCACTTGAAATTTAAAATCTATATTACGATTAATTAAGTTAAGCAGTGGGTCGGTAAAGGTATTTTTAGCAACATCGCAAACATAATGACCTCCACCTTGGCGGCTACGAATCAGCCCATTTGCCTTTAATGCAGACAGTGCTGTTCTAAGAGAAGCGCGCGAGACTTTTAATTCTTTTACGAGTTGGCGCTCAGGCAACAGTGCCTGACCCGGTATATAAGTACCGTCGACAATCATCGATTCAATTTTTTTAACAATTGCATCAGTAACATTAAGAGTATGAATACGGCTTATAGACATTAAACGTTACACATATTTGTTTTTTTATTTAAAGTGGTCATATCAATTATACTAAACCTTTATTTAGAAGGCTCAATTAACATTGGCTGAACTACTTACTCTTTACAAAGGGTTACTTAACATGCTTTCTTTCATTATTCTTTAAAGCGTCTGCCGTACTATTAATTCATCAAGTGAGTTGACGTTAATCAAAAACAGCCATTAAACCCCTTAAGCTAGCTACAATAATCGTATCCCACTACAAGTAAAAAATTGATTTAGTAAGCAGTAAAGCTAAATTAAATATAAGTCATTTTACAATGCAATACAAAATATAAAACATAAAAGAGCTTAAAATAAGGTAAATTGTCTATATATAGCTTACATATCAAATTAATGAGAATTACCTGCGTACTGGCACGCTTAATGCGTGATGTTTATAGCGTCGAAAATCACCATCTCTTTATCTCACAAATAAACTTTAACTGTATTAAAAAAAGTTACGTCAGCGGCGCTCGCCTAAAACTTAGGCTAAAAAAGTGGATTTTGGTAGATTAAGAAAGATAACACCGTTACTAAAACCAGTAACGGTGTTATTTATTTACCCTTTTTATGTATTATTAGCAGTAACGATTAATGGCATCGATAAGTTAACGATCCAAAGAAATGACGCGTTTTGGGATGCTCATCTCCTCGGTGGAGCGCATTGATCTCTTGTTGTAGCTCACGGTCTTTACCTGTTACTCGTTGATGATGCCTTAAGTGATCTAACCACGACACATCAAGAAAGTATTCAATGAACGTCCCCGGCCGATCAGACTCCTCTAAAATATCCCAACTATACGCACCGTATTGTTTTCGTACCTGCCCCAAATAACACATCAAATATAAAAATCTTTCTTCATGCTCTTTATCAATTTTATATTCAATGGTGACCATAACCGGTGATCTATCATTGACTAAATCACGCTCTTCTTCTGAGTTGACAACAACAATTGGGTCTGCCCAATGCATTGAAGGTGCAAGATCAAGTGCATCTCCTTGATTTAACGGCAATTTACGCGTCAGAAGAGAACCTAAAAATAATGTCGATGCGGCAACTAACATTGTTGGGCTAATACCGATCGAGCTTGCTAAATAGCCCCAGATAATACTACCCAAACTCATAGATCCAAAAAAGATCATCAGATAAATGGCTAAGCCTCGAGCACGAACCCAGTCGGGTAAAGCTAATTGTGCCGATACGTTTAAAGTTGATAACACCCAAATCCAGGCAGCACCAAATACCATACAAGAGAAAACCGCTAATACTTGATTGGCAAAAACTCCTGAGCTGATTAATACTAAGACAATAAGCGCAGAGGCTATAAGAATTATTTTGGCAGGCCTAAACTTTTGCTTAAGCTTCGGTAACAAAAACACACCGACTACCGCACCTAAACCAATAGCGCCAATGAGCATGCCAAATAAACTAGCATCACCTTTAAGCTCGGTTTTTGCTAACAGTGGTAATAAAGCCCAAAAGGCACTGGCAGAGACACAAAAGATAAATGCACGCCCAATCGTCGCTCTTAATGGTGGACTGTAACGCACATAACGTAGCCCCGTTCTGACAGCACCAGGAATTTTTTCTTTAGGCAATGGATTAAGAATTCTACCTGGGCACCACCAAAAATAAGCAGCGGCAATAATAGCAAAACTAATGGCATTAAAAATAAATGGCGCGGTTATACCAATGGTTAAAATTAATACGCCCGCGATAGCTGGGCCAATAGCACGACTTAAATTAAAGCCAACACTATTTAGGGCAATGGCTGATTGTAGATCTGGCCTAGGAATTAATTGTGGAACAGTTGCTTGTTTTGCCGGTGCAACAAAAGCTGCACCTACGCCGATTACAAAAACAAAAATTAATAAAAGTGTTGGTGTCATACGCTCTAAAAATACAATATACGCAAAAACAACGGCAACTATTGCCATCAGTAGTTGCACATAGATTAATAATTTTCGCCGACTCACCACATCGGCAATCGCACCTGCGGTTAAGGCGAATAAAAATATCGGAAGAGTCGTTGCAGTTTGTACTAAGGCCACGGTAAATGGGTCTGTTGATAAAGTGGTCATCAACCAACCAGCGCCGACTTCATGCATTCTGGAGCCGGTAGTGGACAGAAGGCTAGCAATCCAAAGAACCGTGAAATCCTTTGATTTAAAGGGTGACCAAGGGCTACTTTTTGTCCCTGTCATTAAAAACTCCTAGGGTATAAGTTACTTTAAATTATGACATTAAACATCTGATAATTATAGATTTTTTATAAATTTTTTATAATGGGTCAATTTAGATGAATGAAAATAAAAAGTTAATCTTGATTGAAAAGTCCTGATACTAAGTCGCCTTTACGAACTCTAACAATGCTCCGATATGAGCGTTGCGACTATCTGTTTTTTGAACATCAGATTGTATACGCTTTTGAATACCTTTCTACCCAACTTAACTGGCAGATAGACAATGTTTTCATATATTCATTCACATCGACACAATACTAGCTTTCAGACAAAAGCGTAAGCTATCTACTCGTAGCTAATAATTGCAGTCATATTTCTGCTACTTTAGTGTTGAAGATTTAATTAGCCGAGATTTGAAA
>CAXMPB010000175.1:0-9606 GCA_964195035.1 Cellvibrionaceae bacterium
CGCTAAAAATAACCTGAATATTTTTTGTGCTGGCTTGTTGATAAATGTCAAAACGATTAGTGACTATCGTTAAGTGCTCATCACTGTTGATCAACTCTAATAAAGGCTGAGCATTTTCATCGGCAAACCAAAGCGTCGGCGCTTGCAGGTTTTGTAGATGAGGTTGAATAATTTGTAGTGCGTTATCAATCATTAAAAAGGTCGATCTCATTTTGTGTGAGTGGGCGATATGCGCCAACGGCTAAATTCTTGTCTAATTGAATATCGCCAACAGCGTGGCGATGCAAAGCGCCTACATGGTTGCCGCAAGCCGCAAACATGCGTTTAACTTGATGGTATTTTCCCTCTTGAATAAAAAGCTCGGCACAATGAGTATCGACTATATTTAATGTGGCGGGGCGCGTTTTTTTTGTCTCATTTTTAAGTAATATACCTTGCCTAAATTGATCTATCAGTGACGCATCAAGAGCGCTAGTTAAAGTGACAAGGTAATGCTTAAAGGATTGACGGTTCGGTGAGGTAACACGATGGTTCCATTGACCATCATCAGTGATTAGCACAAGGCCTGTCGTATCTTTATCTAATCGACCTACAATTTGTAGAGCACTTTGTTTGGGTTCATCCAATAAATCGAGTACAGTTTTATGATGGCTGTCGGTTGTCGCACATATGACGCCTTGTGGTTTGTTGAGCATAAAAAATCGCGGCTTAAGAGCCCCAATAATGTCATCGAACACAAAGACCTTACTTAGCTCTGGGTCAATTTTAAAGCCGGTGTCGGTAATAAAATGGTTATCAACCCTTATGGCTTTTTCTTTGGCTAGGCGCTTTATATCTGAGCGTGAATAATCTGTCACAGCACAAATGAATTTGTCTATGCGCATGTTATGGCTCTCATAGTATTAAAAGCTTTACGGTAATTAGTAAAAGGGTGCATCTCGCTATTTTAACGATTAACCGCTGTAGCGACTAATGGTTTTTATCATCAATTGTCTACTAGATGCTTTAAATGCAATTGATTTATCCTAAGCCTGCAGTCTGCTAACGTTACTCACTAGTGATGTGGACACTTGATTGAAGAGCTTAAATCGCAACTTTTAGCAATGATAGGTCTTTTTTAACAGTAATTTTCATAAGATCACAAATTATTATTGACTGCTCAAAACTCCGTGGTATGATGCGCACCACCTGAAACAAGGGCTGTAATGAATTTATTACAGAGTTAAGCATCGGAGTATAGCGCAGCCTGGTAGCGCATCTGGTTTGGGACCAGAGGGTCGGGGGTTCGAATCCCTCTACTCCGACCAACTTAACGTTTCAATAACCTGATAGATCTGTTTAGACGCGCCCGTAGCTCAGCTGGATAGAGCACCCGCCTTCTAAGCGGGTGGTCGCAGGTTCGAATCCTGCCGGGCGCACCATTATCTAATCTTAGATTAATTGCCTTGTTGTGTTTAGATACTTTCTGCCCCTCTTGCCTTCAAGAAGAGTCGAAAATTTAAACAATAAATTGGATTCAGCATTTCTACTACGGTGATTGTAGCTCAGTTGGTAGAGCCCCGGATTGTGATTCCGGTGGTCGCGGGTTCGAGCCCCGTCAGTCACCCCATTAAACGCAGTCAATACACTTCTTGCAGTCATTCGGCTAATTTGTAAATTTTAATTGTTTTTATTAGTTTTCATGATTTTTTTATTTGATTTATACATGATTACAAATAGGTTTCATTATCTGTAACGAACCGGCATCACCTTGCTCGCGGCTTTTGGCTCAATCAGTCAGTTAACGCTGCTAAAGTGCCATTACCGAGCTTCTAAGGCGTGTTCTTGGTCTTGCTAGTCATCTCTTTTTACTCCAGTTACGAATAAGTTTGATCGATGAGTACGACTGCCGCATAATTGCGCAGCTAAAAAAATTAAGGGTTTTGTATGCATATGCAGTTAGATGAAGGTTTACGTTTAGGTATGCGTCGTTTGGCGTCGGGTGTTTGTGTGGTTAGTTGTAAAGTGGATCGACAGCGTTTTGCAATGACGGCTTCATCTGTTACCTCGCTGTCAGATTCGCCTGCCTCATTGTTAGTTTGTGTTAACGCATCTGCGGCGATCAAGCCTTTTTTAGTAAAAGGTCAAGCCTTTGCGGTTAATATTCTGGGCGCCGATCAAGAAGAAATATCGAATAAGTGTGCAGGGTCAAGTAGCGGTGAAGAGCGTTTTAGTGTCGGTCCGTGGAGTCGGCCTGATGAATCTGGCGCGCCATTTTTAAAAAAAGCCCAGGCTGTATTTTTTTGCGAAGTCGATAATGATAATTATCAGTATGGTACACATCATATTATTATTGGTCGCTTAACAAATGTTGTGATTCCAGAGGTAGATGCGGCACCGCTTATTTACGCCAATGGGCAGTATCAACGAATTACCTAATTTTTTGACATAAGTCTTTGTGTGGTAATTTAATTAACACAGTGTTGATGTTGAAATATGCAATTTTATTGCACAAATTTTATTCGAAATGACTAAAAAAACAACGTTGTAAATTAATGCTAAGTTCATTGGTTAATAGTGTTGACATGAATCAATTATCGGGTAGAATGCGCAGCTTGTCAGACGGGTGGTTAGCTCAGTTGGTAGAGCGGCGCCCTTACAAGGCGTAGGTCACAGGTTCGACCCCTGTACCACCCACCAATTTAAAATGATTATACGGACCGGTAGTTCAGCTGGTTAGAATGCCGGCCTGTCACGCCGGAGGTCGCGGGTTCGAGTCCCGTCCGGTCCGCCATTAATCTTTTTATATGTTTTGATTTAATGACTCTTTCTAAATTCTTCAGAATAATTTAGCGCCCCGTCTACAGTTCATGTAAATCCCTCTAAGTCTGAATCATCTTTTTTACCGATATTTTCTTCTATTCATTTGGTATACGTTCTTAAAAAAAGTTCAACACTATGGCCTAACTGTTTTGCTGCTCTTGGGTACTCAGTGCCGATACTCATTAGTTTAGATGCGCGAGTGTTTCTGCACACATAATGCACACGATATTCCATTTTCATATCTACTTAATCTTTTTTGAAGCAAAGACCTTGCGCCAGCTATGATTAAATTTGTCGCTCTCTAAATACGCTCCATCATTTGAGTTTACAAAAAGCCACACGCCTTTCATTATATCTAGATAAAACAGCAGAGACGATTTGATGGGCGGTCATCACTGCTCTAACGCTTTTCTATTAAACATTAGGTGTATGTTGGGGCTCTTTTTTTAAGACGATACCAACGTTAAAACCCCCTAGCTTTATCGCTAAGCAATTCGTTGGCTAAGCGCCTTTTCAACAAATACGTCGGCCATCGCTTTTGCCATTAGTGCCGAATCTTTATTGCCGCTGACATGAGCATCAACAATCGCTCCCTCTAATAATAAATTCAACTGTTTGGCTAATGTGTCAGGATCTTTTACGCCTGCTTGTTCGGCTTGTCCGCAAATATAATCACGCACCAGTCGCTTATGTTCGGCGCTAATCATATGGCAGGGGTCATCGTGGGATGAAAACTCTGCCGAGGCGTTTATAAACATACAGCCTGAGAACTCCTTTTCTTGAAACCATTGATGGTGGGCATCAAAAATGGCTAGTAGCCTTTCTCGTGGGGCGCTGGAAAGTCGTTCAGTTTCGCGCATGATGTTATTTCTGAACAACTCATCGCGTTTGCGTAGTGTTGCTAATACTAGCTCATCCTTCGACCTAAAGTGGTTGTACAGAGTTTTTTTAGAGACTCCAGCCTCTTTAATAATTCGTTCAAATCCCGTTGCATTAAAGCCATTGCGGTAAAACAGCTTTAATGCCACGGATACAATCATGTCTCTCTTAGATAGTGCCGGCATATTGGCTCCAAGGCTGGAATGTCATAGATACCGTTATGTTTACATTAAATTCGATTTATTGCTATATCTCCTTGTTAAAAGATCAATTCTAGGGTCAATTTACTACGTCTTATTGAATGTAAGCTACTGATTTAAATATTTTAATAAAATAAGTGTTAATTACCTTTGACAAAGTAAACCGATCGGTATATCTTCGGTGCAGGTAAACCGATCGGTATACCTTGAATTGGAGAAGAATTATGCTCTCAGCTATTAAGCCGCCATTTAATCTGGCCTCAGCCCAAGAGAAGGTGCAGCGCGCCGAAGATTTGTGGAATGGCAAGAACCCCCAACAGATCGCCTTGGCCTATACAGAAAACTCCGAGTGGCGTAACCGCGGTGAGTTTGTTCAGGGTAGAGAGGCTATCGCCCAACTACTAAGCCGTAAGTGGCAGCGAGAGCTGAATTACCGCCTGAAAAAAGAGCTGTTTAGCTTTAACGATAACCGTATTGCTGTGCACTTTGAGTATGAATATCACGATGACAGCGGCCAGTGGTTTCGTGCCTATGGTAATGAAAATTGGGAATTTGATACCGACGGCCTAATGCAAACACGCGATGCCAGTATCAATGAGACGGCAATCGAGATATCTGAACGCCGAGTATTTTGAAGATTTTATTTAAAAGAATTTTTTAATGTATTTCAACCAGGGTTAGAAAAAGTCTCGATACAGCAAGCACCAACTAAACCCGAACTAAACCAAAACTAAATCGTAACTACAGTAAGGATAAATATTATGTCTACTCTCAAACTTCATCGTCATGCACTTTCTGGTCACTCACACCGAGTTCAGTTATTTTTATCTATTATTGGCCTAGATGCCGACATGATCGATATTGATCTTGGCGGCGGGGAGCACAAAAAATCTGCATTTTTACAGAAAAATCGCTTTGGTCAATTACCAGTCTTAGAAGATGGCGACACGACACTGTCAGATTCTAATTCTATTTTGGTATACCTTGCGACTAAGTACGATGTTAAGCGCCAATGGTTGCCTGAAGATGCCGTTGCAGCTTCTGAGGTTCAGCGTTTTCTATCAGTGGCGGCAAGTAAAGTGGCCTATGGACCGGCGTCGGCACGATTGGTTAATGTATTTGGTGCGGGCCTGGACCTTCAAGTTTTGATCACACAATCTCATGCTTTGTTAGCGACACTCGATGCTCATCTACAGGATCGCGATTGGTTGGCGACGGATAAAGCGACTATCGCCGATATTGCCAATTATACTTACATCGCCCATGCGCCCGAAGGCGATGTGTCATTAGAGCGCTACGCAAACCTTCGTGCTTGGTTGCAACGTATTGAGCAGCTACCAGGTTTTGTGGCTATGCAAGCAACGGCTGTTGGTCTTGCGGCATAAGCAGCTGCTAATGAACCAGCCATATCGATAGATGATATGGCTGGTTCATTATTATACTCTTTAAAAAGGCAATGTTCAGGCACGTCCCCCTCAGATTTTATGACATTGAGTCAATAGACCTTGTTACAAGGTACTATTGGTTCACAGATTAAGTAGAGCAATGACCATGAAAAACACTACCGGTAAATTATCTAAGGCGATCACCTTTCCATCTCCATCTCCCTTCCATCGCGGTGAGCAGGCCGTTCAGCAACAGCTCGGTGTACGTGAGCAAATGGAGCGTTTTGGTCGCCGCGTTATTCGCGATCATATGCCCCAGCAGCACCAAGATTTTTATCAGCAGCTACCCTTTGTTTTTGTGGGCCATGCCGATGCGCAAGGTTGGCCGTGGGCCTCGATTCTTTTTAATGAGCCGGGTTTTATTCGTACGCCTGATACCAAAACTATGGTGCTTAAGACACAGCCCATTGCGGGTGATCCCCTAGCCGATACCTTAATACCCGGGACTCATTTAGGTTTGCTAGGTATAGAGTTACCGACACGTCGACGCAACCGCTTAGCTGCGCATATTATTGAATCAACTGATACGCAGATTAGTTTACAGGTCGATCAAGCCTTTGGTAATTGTCCGCAGTATATTCAGAGCCGTGAGTTAGAGCGGCTAGATGATGAATTGCTACCGGTATCAACGGTGCAAGTATTAAAAAAACTCGATGCCCGCGCGCAAGCACTAATAGCCAGTAGTGATACTTTTTTTGTCGCTAGTTTCGTTAGCAACAATACGGGCGACGCCAGCGAGGGTGCCGATGTCTCGCATCGCGGTGGTCGTCCGGGTTTTATCCGTGTCGATAGCGAAAATACTCTGACTATTCCCGACTACCTTGGTAATAATCATTTCAACACCTTTGGTAACTTTGCTGAAAACGCCAAAGCGGGTTTATTGTTTCTAGATTTTGAAAGTGGGCATCTATTAACCCTAACGGGTTCGGTAGAAATGTTATGGGATTCTTCCGATACTCAATACTTTGAAGGGGCAGAGCGTTTATGGCAGTTTCATATTGACCACGGTCGCTGGATTAATTATGGCTTACCACTGCGTTGGAAGATGGATGAATACTCACCCAATACAATGCTCACGGGTACTTGGATTGAGGCCGAGAATAAAAGGCAAGTTGAATCGCAGCGCGAACAGTGGCTGCCCTATGTGATAGACAATATTGTTGAAGAAAGTAGTGTGATTAAATCGTTTTATTTAAAGCCACACAATAACGTGGTGCCAAGCTTTAAAGCGGGTCAGTTTTTAACGATTAAACTTTCCATTGATGATAAAGATGCTATCAGAACCTACACCGTATCCAGCGCTCCCGCCGACTCGACACTGCGCATTAGCGTGAAGCGTGAAGCCTCATTAGACAAACGTGTGCCCGACGGCCTGGCCTCAAACTTTATTCACGATCAGCTCGCTATTGGTGACACGGTTTATGCCAAGGCACCCAGTGGCGTGTTTACCTTTGATGCCGCCCAGCAACGTCCCGCCGTACTATTAGCTGGTGGTGTTGGCATTACGCCGATGGTATCGATGGCGCGACACGCATTAATAGAAGGCGTGCGTACCCGATCTGTCCGGCCAACGACATTAATTTGTGCCGCCAGTAATGCCGAGCAGCGCGCTTTTTTCAAAGAGTTGCAAGATATTGAGCAACAATCGAATGGCGCTATTCGCAGTTTATGGGCCTTGAGTGAGATTGATAAAGCGATGCAGGCGGGTCGAGATTATCACTATCACGGACGTATCTCGGCAGAGCTATTGCAAGCAATTTTACCCTTGGATGACTATGAGTTTTATCTCTGTGGCCCGGCCTCTTTTATGCAATCCATGTATGACTTACTTCGTCAGTTGGGTGTTAATGATACTAGGGTCTTTACAGAAGAATTTGGCCCTGCGTCGCTGCAGCGCGCCTGCGATCAATCAAGTAAAAGATTTGAAACTGTAGCGCCGGCCAGCGAGGCCATCGTTGAATTTACGGATTCTAAGATTGAACAAGCGTGGTCAGCTAAAGATGGTAGCTTGCTAGATTTTGCCGAAGCTCATGGCCTAAGCCCCGAATTTGGTTGCCGAAGTGGACAGTGCGGCGCCTGTAAAACCGAGTTGGTCTCAGGTGCGGTCAGTTATCTGACTGAGCCGTCGTCGCCACTTAATGAAGGCGAAGTCTTGATGTGTTGTGCTGTCCCAGCTGCATCGGATGGGCAAGAGGTAGTCAAAATTGCAATCAAGTCATAAGCGGTTTTAGGGCGTTTATGACATTTTTAGATAAGTACTAATTTATAACACCTTAGCTGTAAAGCAGGTGCTGTGACTCATAAATATTACCGATAAGCGCACAATGCATGCTTGTCTACCACCGTGTCGGCAACGCTTGCTTCGATTACCAAGTTACAGTTGTCAATTTTTGTGTCAATGCCTGCAGCCCTTTACCCTTGTTGGTGATTTTCCAGGCAAGAAAGTTTTCGTGATCAGGGTTTTGCGCTAAAGCCAATACTATCAATTCGCCGCTGTTGAGTTGTTGCTGAATAAGTTGTCGCGGCAGGTGACCAACGCCTATTCCTGCCAATATCGATTCGAATTTTTGCTCGAGAGTCTGCACATAGATCACCCGGCCATCATCACTTAAGCCTTTGCTACGTGCTACCTCTTTCAGCGAGGTGTCGTGTGTGATGACGCGTCGGAGTTTTGGGAGTGCTGCTTTTATTGCCTCGCGGTTATCGGCTAAATCGGCATGAGGATGGTGGCCAGCAATCACCGGTACTAGGTCAACTGGAGTCATGGGGATTGCACGATAGCCTTTTTGCAGTGGTACTGGGCCGGGCGCCCCTACAAGCAGATCAACCAGACCTTGCTCAAGCGCCTCCCAGCCGCCGTTAAGTATCGACTCTCGGATGTCGATTTCAATAGATGGGTGTTCTTTTAAAAAGTCGTTTAGTAGGCGAAAAAAAGTAGAGTAATTTATATGTGACTCTACTGCGATACTGATACGTGGCTCCCAGCCCGTGGCGACTTCTTTAGCCTTGCATGCCAGCCGCGCGGTGGTTTGTAGTATGTCTCTACCTTCTGCCAGTATTAACTGCCCTGCGGGTGTCAATACCGAGCGTCGCCCCTGGCGTTGAAACAAGGCAATGTCTAACTGCTCCTCTAGTTTTTGCACGGCGTAAGAAACCGCCGAGGTGGCTTTGTTCAGCTCTTCTGCAGCTTTTGCAAAGCTTTTGCGTCGGTCGATAGCATCTAGCGTCTCGAGCACCTCTATAGTTATGGGGTTTTTTGCCATTTAATGCCTTACACCATTGTTCTAATATTTAGATCATTCTAAACGAAAAGCAGGTCTTATTGCGAGAGTTGTAATCATTACAATAGCTCATCACTTAAACGAACTCACGCAAACAAACTTGGAGCACAAACATGAAATCATTAATTAGTAAGATAACCACGACAGCAACGGGCCTAGATACCCTACCTTTACGATTAGGTGCTGGCGTTATTTTCGCCGCACATGGCGCCCAAAAATTATTTGGCTGGTTTGGTGGTTATGGCCTAGAAGGCACAGCGGGTTTTATGGTGTCGATTGGTCTAGAGCCAGGTCTGTTGATGGCGGCTGGGGCAGGTGGAGCAGAATTTTTTGGCGGCTTACTGTTAATTGCAGGCCTTATGGTTCGTCCAGCGGCTTTTATGTTAGCGATCACCATGATCGTAGCGATCGTTATGGTTCACCTATCAAACGGTCTGTTTATGTCAAATAACGGCTATGAATTTGGTCTAGCCTTACTAGCTGTTAGTGTGGCTTTGGTATTTAGAGGAGCTGGCAGTTTTAGTGCAGATCATGCAGTACAAGTTCATTTAGCGAACTAGACCGCAACCAAAAATAAACAGTCGAATAAATCGCTACTAATGGAGAAAAAGCATGACCTTATTACATATTAATAGCAGTGCACGATTGGAAAATTCTAATACTCGCATCATCGGCGAGTATCTGGTTGATGCTTTGGTGGAGGGGCTGGTTGATGGATCGGGTGAGCAAGTTGTTAGCCGAGATTTGGCGCAACAGCCACTACCACCGATTAGTGCAAAGGACCTGATTGGGGTTCAAGGTTCATCGGACAGCCCGCGCGCGAGCCTAAAACTTCACTTAGCGGTATCCGACCAGTTGATTGATGAATTGAACAATGCCGATACCTTGGTAATTGGCGCACCGATGTATAACTTTGGTATTCCGGCATCCTTAAAGCAGTGGGTCGACGCCATCTGTCGAGCGGGTATCAGTTTCAAATACACCGAGCAAGGTTCACAA